>NZ_BAAACW010000144.1:0-24288 GCF_039521845.1 Alkalibacterium iburiense | reverse complement strand
GAGCGGGCAAAATCGCACTGTTAACAAGGAAAAGTAGTAAACCGGTTAGGTTTTGACACCCTAACCATAGTATAACAAAATAACAATAAAACAAAAAATAGAAAGATTGACAAATATTAAGAGAAACATCATTTTTTAAGTGTGGTAATTTATTCTGATTTTTACTACAATGGAATAGATGTAGATCGTTTTAGGAGGGCAAGGTGTGAAAACACCGATTAATATGGAATTAGAAAATAATACAGCAGTACCTGAACATGTCGCTATCATCATGGATGGAAACGGACGATGGGCGGAACAACAGGGACAACCGAGAAAAAATGGTCATGAAGAAGGAATGGAAGCTGTTAGAAGAGTAACCAAACGAGCAAGTGAACGAGGAGTCAAAGTCTTAACACTCTATGCTTTCTCAACTGAAAACTGGAAAAGACCTCCACAAGAAGTGCACTTTCTCATGCAGCTCCCTATCCGCTTCTTCGACCGCTTTGTTCCCGAACTTCAGGAAAAGAATATCCGCGTCAATATGATAGGCTTTGAAGACAAAGTTCCCGGTTCGACCAAAAAGGCTATTCTCAAAGCAATGGAACAGACGAAACACAATACAGGTATGATCTTGAATTTTGCATTTAATTATGGGGGACGATCCGAAATCGTCCAAGCAACAAAAAGAATCGCTGAGAAAGTAGCGAATAATGAAATAGACCTCAACGATATCAATGAGTCTTTAGTAGAGGGACACATGTTAACACATTCACTCGAACCCTATCAGAATGTAGACTTTCTCATACGAAGCAGTGGTGAACAAAGACTGAGCAATTTTCTCTTATGGCAAAATGCCTATAGCGAGTTTTACTTCTCAGAACTACTCTGGCCAGAATTTACCGGAGATGTTTTAGATGAAGCTTTATTAAGCTATAAAAACAGAAAAAGAAGATACGGTGCACTTTAAACTATCTTTTTTCAGAAAGATGAGGAAGAACAATGTTAGTTAGAGTATTAACAGCACTTATAGCTTTACTATTATTTATACCATTAGTTTTATATGGCTCATGGCCCCTTGAACTCGTCATGGTAGCTCTTGCTGCCCTAGGAATGACTGAGTTTTTGCAAATGAAAAAAACCCCCATCCGATCCATGCCCGCTATTATATCCATTATTGGAGCAGGAGCGATTGTTATGGGAGACCGTCTTCTTCCTTTTTTAGGTGATTTTGGCATGGTTAAAATCATCTTGTCTGTTATTGTACTGTTATTTATTTATTCATTAGGCGATTTGGATTTTACGACTCATGAAATAGGTGCAACCGTGTTGATGCTATCTTATATCGGGGTAGGGTTTTATTCTTTTGTGGCATTGAGAAATTACAGTCTGCCACATCTCGGGTTAATCCTTCTCGTTATTTGGTCAACGGATTCCGGAGCATACTTAATTGGTAGAAAATTTGGAAAAAGAAAACTATCTCCTTCCATTTCACCTAATAAAACCATAGAGGGATCTGTTGGCGGAACTGTTCTGTCAGCTGTAATTAGTGGGGTATTCTTGATTTACTATCCTTTGTTTGACTCGTATCTCCTAACCCTAATCTTTATGATATTTTTATCTGTGATGGGACAAGCTGGAGATTTGATTGAATCAAAAATTAAAAGAGAATTCAACACGAAAGATTCAGGCCACTTATTACCCGGACATGGCGGCATACTTGATCGATTTGATAGTACATTATTGGTTTTAAACATCCTATTTATAATAGGAATTCTGTGATTTAAAGGAGAACGGTTATGGTTCAAAACATACTTGCATTCATTTTAGTATTTGGAATTATCGTCATTATCCATGAATGGGGTCATTTCTACTTTGCCAAACGAGCAGGGATCTTAGTCAGAGAGTTTTCAGTAGGTTTCGGTCCCAAGTTGTTCCACCATCGTAAAGGAGAAACAACTTATACCGTTCGTCTTCTCCCTGTTGGGGGGTATGTCAGAATGGCTGGCTTTGAAGAAGAAGCTGACTTAAGACCGGGGATGCCTGTTCAGCTGACAGTTAATACAGACAATGTGGTAACTAAAATAGACAGTCAGACTGAAAACAATACCATGGATACTATTCCACTAGAAGTCAGTGATTTTGATTTCGATGATCAATTATTTATTCGAGGACGAGTGGGAATGGAAACTGAGGAGAAAACCTACTCTGTTCATCGTGAAGCGCTGCTTGTAGAAAAAGATGGAACGATTCTTCAAATTGCACCAAGAGACCGCCAATTTCAAAGTGCTTCATTAATTAACAGAATGCTTACCAATTTTGCTGGTCCCTTAAACAACTTTATACTGGCCATTGTAGCCTTTACTCTCTTGGCCTTTATACAAGGGGGAGTCATATCCCAAGAACCTCTGATTGGAAATGTACAAGAGGATTCACCGGCAGCTCTAGCTAATCTCGAAGAAGGAGACCGTGTGTTATCTATTGATGGAGAAGATATTGAGTCATGGAATCAAATGGTCTTACTGATTCAAGATAGTCCGAATGAAACACTTAATCTGACTATAGAAAAAACAGATGGAGAAGTCATTGAAGAATCAATAGAGCCTTACAGCGCCGAAGTAGATGGAAATGAAATCGGTAGAATTGGAATAGAGGTCTATTTTGATGAGAGCCTCTCATCTATGTTGACTTATGGCTTTACCGAAACGTACACAATTATTATTCAAATATTCACTGTGCTCGGATCATTCTTTACAGGCGGATTCAGTGTCGATCAGTTAGGTGGCCCAGTTGCCATTTACGCTACAACGGAAGCTGTTGTTCAAGCTGGAGCTATCGGCATTATTAGCTGGATTGGTTTCTTAAGTGTCAATCTTGGCATTATGAATCTCCTTCCCATCCCTGCATTAGATGGTGGGAAGCTATTATTAAATATCATTGAAGGAATCCGCAAGAAACCGTTGAGTCAGGAGAAAGAGGGATACATTACCTTAATTGGCGTCTTATTCCTCTTTATTCTCATGATACTCGTCACATGGAATGATATTCGCACATTCTTTTTCTAAATTAACCCTAAAGGAGACACTCATTTACAATGAAACAATCAAAATTATTCGCGCCAACTCTTAGAGAAGTCCCACATGATGCTGAAGTCATCAGTCATCAGTTGCTTCTCAGAGCGGGCTATATTAGACAAATATCTTCAGGAATCTATTCTTATCTCCCACTCGCAAACAGAGTGATAGAGAAAGTGAAAACTATCATACGTGAAGAATTAGACGCTATTGATGGTTCAGAAATGCTTTTACCTGCTTTACTGCCAGCGGATTTATGGAAAGAATCAGGCAGATATGAAACGTATGGGGAGGATTTAGTTAAATTACAAGACAGACACAGCCGTGATTTCATCTTAGGTCCCACTCATGAAGAAACATTTGCTAAATTAATCAGTGAAGAAATCAAATCCTATAAAAAGTTACCTTTAATGCTTTACCAGTTCCAAACCAAATACCGTGATGAAAAGCGTCCTCGTTTCGGACTCATGCGAGGGCGAGAATTCATCATGAAAGATGCTTATACATTCCACGATAGTTATGAAAGCTTGGACGAATCCTATAATCAAATTGCCCAAGCTTATACGAATGCCTTTAACCGTTTGGGATTAAATTTCCGTTCTATTATCGGTGATGCTGGTGCAATGGGTGGAAAAGATTCGGTTGAATTTATGGCTTTAGCTGAGTCGGGAGAAGACACGGTTGTTTTCTCTGATGAAAGTGACTATGCTGCAAACCTGGAAATGGCTACAAGTTTATACAAGAAACAGCCAAGAACAGAAGTCCAACTGGACAGAAAATTAGTGGATACTCCGGGTCAAACAACGATTCAAGAAGTCGCAGAGTTTTTAGAAGTCAATAAAAAGCAAATTCTGAAAAGTGTCCTTTACATGACGGATGAAGAACAGCCGGTCTTAGCTATTGTTAGAGGAGATCAAGAAGTTAACGAAGTCAAACTGAGAATTGCCTTAGGTGTAGAAGATGTTCGACCAGCTACAGATGAAGAAATAATTGAAGAATTCGAAACCAAACCGGGTTACGTCGGACCGATTAACTTATCAGAGAAGGTTAAAATTGTAGCTGACTTACACATACAAGATGTTGTCAATGCGGTAACTGGAGCGAATCAGACAGATAAGCACTTCATTAATGTCAATCCAGGTACGGACTTTACTGTTGAAGACTATGCAGATATTCGCATGGTACAAGAAGGTGATCCTTCTCCTGATAAACAAGGTACTCTCCAGTTTACAAAGGGTATAGAAATCGGACATATTTTTAAACTGGGTACCCGTTATAGTGAAGCGATGAATGCGACTGTTCTAGATAAGAATGGAAGACAGACTCCTGTTATTATGGGAAGCTATGGTATCGGAGTGAGTCGATTGCTTTCGGCTATTGCTGAACAATATGCAGATGATAAAGGGTTAGTTTGGCCAAAAGCTGTTGCACCATTCGATATTCATTTAATTCCTGTCCAGGTTAAAAATGATGAACAATGGTCTCTTGCTCAACGTCTCTATGAGGACTTTAAGCAAAGAGGGTATGAAGTTTTAATCGATGACCGAGCTGAACGTCCGGGAGTTAAATTTACAGATGCTGAGTTAATTGGTATCCCAGTACAGATTACTGTCGGGAAAAAAGCATCAGAAGGTGTCGTTGAAGTCACCATTCGTCGAACAGGTGAAATGGTTGAAACTAAAGTAGATGATATTCTACACACGGTCGATATACTGACGACTAGTCAAAATTAAAAATAAGAAACAAAGAAAACTGAGGCATTTTATGTCTCAGTTTTCTACACTGTACATAGAGTAAGACATTAGAAAGTAGGATTAAAAAGTGAGCCTTAATAAATCAGAATTATTTCAAACACTACTGAAACAAGCGAATATACCGTTGACAGAAGAAAACCAAGAGTGGTTCCAGTCAGGGGAAGTAGAATCCGTCACTGTTTATAAAAAGGAAAAAGTATGGGATATTGTTCTGAAATTTCCTAACATTTTGCCTTTTTCTCTTTTTAATCATTTGAAACATTCTATTGAACAAGCTTTTCACACTATTTGTAAAGTTGACTTAACCATTCAAACGACAGAACCGGTCGTGACAGAAGAAAAAGTCAAACAATATTGGACATACGCGTGTCAGTCAAGCGGTGTGAATTCGCCAATCTGTAACAAGGCCTTTGAAGAAGGTTATCCCGTTCTTCAAGGCAATCATTATGTTTTTGTCATAGACCAGGAATTAGCTAAAGATAAGTATGAACAGGAATTTTTACCATTGATTTCCGATAGTTATAAAAAAGTTGGTTTTCCTGAACGCTTTTTGATTAAACCCCTCGTTGATACACAGGCTAGTGAAGAAAAAGTGAAAGAGTTTCAGCTACAAAAAGAAGAAGACGATCAAATAATGGCGGAAGAGTACACTAAGTTATTTGAGAGTGTCGAAAAGAAGAGAGAAGAGTCGGGATATAAAAAAGCAAATGGGCCAATTAAGTTAGGACGAGCTATTCCTGCTAATGAAGAGATCACACAAATGATAGATGTGACTGAAGAAGAAAGACGAATAACTTTAGAAGGGTTTATCTTTGATTCCGAGGTCAGAGAACTTAGATCAGGACGCAAGTTGCTCATTTTTAAGATTACTGATTACTCTTCTTCATTTACCTGCAAGCGATTTTCAAACAATGAACAGGATGAAGCAGTATTTGATCTGTTAAAGCCAGGTTTATGGGTAAAAGTAAGAGGAAGCATACAAGAAGATACTTTTATGAGAGATTTAGTTATGAATGCTCAAGATATTACCCAAACCTTCCATGAATCGAGAAAAGATACGTATCCTGAAGATGAAAAGAGAATAGAGTTTCATGCTCACACAAACATGAGTCAGATGGATGCCATCCCTAGTGCTTCCTCATTAGTAGAACAAGCGGCTAAATGGGGGCACAAAGCTATTGCGATAACGGATCATGCGGTGGGCCAATCTTATCCAGAAGCCCATTCGGCAGGTAAAAAAAATGGGATAAAAGTCAACTACGGCTTAGAAATTAATTTAGTTGATGATGGGGTTCCTATCGCTTACAACGAAGCCGATATTAACCTAAGTGATGCTACTTATGTTGTCTTTGACGTAGAAACAACCGGGTTATCTGCTATTTACGATAGCATCATCGAATTGGCTGGAGTGAAGATGCATAAAGGGAATGTGGTTGAAGAGTTTCAGGAGTTTGTCGACCCGGGTCATCCCTTATCCGATACGACTGTTCAGTTAACAGGAATTACAGATGATATGGTAAGAGGGTCGAAAACGGAAAAAGAAGTGTTAGTCGGTTTTCAGGAATTCACAAAAGGCACAGTACTAGTAGCGCATAATGCGTCGTTTGATATGGGATTTCTAAATACAGCCTATAAGAAGCACGGCTTAGAAGAATCTACATTACCTGTCATTGATACACTGGAATTTTCTCGTTTCATTAACCCGACATTTAAGAGTCATCGATTAAATACACTGGCTAAGCGATTCGGTGTCAACTTGGAACAACACCACAGAGCCATATATGATGCTCAGACTACTGGACATTTACTATGGATATTTGTAAAAAAAGCGATAGAGGATCACCAGATTGACAATCATAACCAATTAAATCAGTTCATGGACAGCGGAGATGCCTACAAACGGTCCAGACCGAGTCATGCAACGGTTTGGGCAAAATCTCAGGAAGGACTAAAAAACCTTTTTAAATTAATCTCTGGTTCTTTAGTTGATTATTTTTACCGTGTGCCTAGAGTACCTCGTTCTTTCTTAGAAAAACACAGAGAAGGACTCATTGTTGGATCAGGTTGTGCCCAAGGAGAAGTATTCGAAGCAATGATGCAAAAAGGGTATGAAGAGGCTAAAGAGAAAGCTGCTTACTATGATTATTTAGAAGTCATGCCTAAAGAAGTGTACCAGGATTTAATCGAACGGGAGCTGGTCAGGAATGAAGCTGACTTAGAAGACATCATTAAGAATATCATTCAATTAGGTGAAGAGTTAAATAAAAAAGTGATTGCAACGGGCAATGTTCACTACCTGCATCCAGAAGATTCGATTTACCGTGATATTTTGTTGGAAACACAAAAGTCCTTTAAAAAGACGGATAAGAATCCGGAAGTGCATTTTAGAACAACAGATGAGATGATGGAATCTTTTTCATTCTTAGGAAAAGATAAAGCAAAAGAAATCGTAATTGATAATACGCAGTTACTGAATAATGACATTGCTGAAGATATTAGTCCTGTTAAAAGTGAGTTATATACTCCAAAACTAGAAGGGGCAGAGGAAGATATTCGAAATATGAGTTATGATAAAGCTCGAGAACTTTACGGTGATCCTCTCCCTGAAATTGTAGAAGCGCGTATAGAAAAAGAATTAGACAGTATCATCGGAAACGGCTTTGCTGTTATTTACTTGATTTCTCAAAAATTGGTTCATAAGAGTGTGCAAGATGGTTACTTGGTAGGCTCTCGAGGATCGGTCGGTTCAAGTTTCGTTGCGACACTAACAGGTATTACAGAAGTCAACCCCATGCCTCCGCATTACCGATGCGAGGAGTGTCAGTATTCAGAATTCTTTACTGAAGGAGAAATTGGCTCAGGCTTTGACTTAGCTGAAAAAGCCTGTCCAGATTGTTCAGCCAATCTAAGTAGAGATGGACAAGATATTCCATTTGAAACCTTCCTTGGATTTAAAGGAGATAAAGTACCGGATATTGATTTAAACTTCTCAGGAGAATATCAGGCGAAAGCTCACCAGTATACAAAAGAGTTGTTTGGTGAAGACTATGTGTATCGTGCGGGAACCATCGGAACCATCGCTGATAGAACAGCATTTGGTTTTGTTAAAGGCTATGAAAGAGATAATCAGTTGGCTTATCGTTCAGCTGAAGTCGATCGATTGTCTAAAGGCTTAACGGGTGTCAAGCGAACCACGGGGCAACACCCAGGTGGGATTATCGTTATTCCCGACTATATGGATGTCTATGATTTTACTCCTATCCAGTATCCGGCAGATGACCAGGAGTCGAGTTGGAAAACGACACACTTTGACTTCCATTCCATTGATGAGAACGTACTGAAGTTAGATATTCTCGGACACGATGACCCGACCATGATACGTATGCTACAAGACTTGTCTGGTATAGATCCGTTAGACATACCGGTCAACGATCCTGAGGTTATGAAAATATTCAGTGGCACAGAAGTGTTAGGCGTAACGGAAAAACAAATTTATTCAAAAACGGGAACCTTAGGCGTGCCGGAATTCGGTACACGTTTCGTCAGACAGATGTTAGAACAAACGAAACCGACTACCTTTGCTGAATTACTTCAAATTTCCGGATTATCACATGGGACAGACGTGTGGCTAGGCAATGCGGAAGAGTTAATCAGTAAACATGATATCCCATTGTCGGAGGTTATCGGGTGTCGTGATGATATTATGGTTTACTTGCAGCATCAAGGTTTGGAAGATGACATTGCCTTTAAAATCATGGAGCACGTCAGAAAGGGAAGAGGGATTCCGGATGAATGGCAAGCCGCTATGCGCGAGCAGGGCGTGCCGGAATGGTATATTGAATCGTGTCTTAAAATTAAGTACATGTTCCCTAAAGCACACGCCGCAGCTTATGTATTAATGGCTTTACGTGTGGCGTACTTCAAAGTCCATTATCCTTTGTATTATTATGCGGCCTACTTCTCTATTCGTGCAAGTGACTTTGAATTAGAGGCCATGACGCAAGGAAAAGATGCGATTAAAGCTAAAATAAATGAAATTCATTCAAAAGGCATGGATGCGACGACTAAAGAGAAAAATGTCTTGACTGTTCTTGAAATAGCGAATGAAATGGTTGAAAGAGGCTTTGAATTCAAAATGGTGGATTTAGATGAATCCGATGCTAAACATTTTATTATTAAAGATAATGCTCTGTTAGCGCCGTTCAGAGCCGTCCCTTCATTAGGTGCCAGTGTGGCCAATGCTATCGTTGAAGCCAGAGAAGAAGAACCCTTTTTATCCAAAGAAGATTTGGCTAGAAGAGGAAAAGTATCCAAAACGGTAATGGAATATTTAGAAGTGAATCAGGCACTGAAAGATTTGCCGGATGAGAATCAATTGTCTCTCTTTGATATATAAAAGGTTGCATGCCATAAAGTTGCTACAAAGCTTGATGTATGATAAACTTATAGTCGAATCGAGCAAGATACTGTGTGAAGAAGAGTGAGCGAATCCGCTCACTCTTTTTCACAGCCTAAGGACCACTTTTGAGATGAATTAGAGAGGAGAGAAAAGTGTTTGAGTACCGTTGACAAAGTCAGAACTATCTCAGAACCTATTGCTGAGGAATTGGGATATGATCTCGTAGATGTAGAGTACGTCAAAGAAGGAAAACATTGGTTTTTACGTTTATATATTGACAAGGAAAATGGTGTGGATTTAGATGACTGTGCCTTATATAGTGAACGAATAGAAGAGGTTTTGGATACTATTCAACCGGATCCTATTCCGCATGCCTATTATTTAGAAGTCTCTTCTCCAGGAGCGGAACGGCCTTTAAAAACCGAAAAAGATTTCCAGAATGCCGTAGGAAAATATATTCACCTGACATTGCATGAAGCAGTAGAGGGAGAAAGTGTGTATGAAGGAACCCTTAAAGAGTGGAATACAGACGACCTTGTGATAACCATTAAAATAAAAACACGTCGAAAAGATATCGTCATTGATACAAGTAAAATAGCTAAGGCAAGACTGGCTATTGAATTTTAAGTAAAAACTAAAAATAAAGGGAGTAAAAATATGAGTAAAGAATTAGCAGCTGCTCTTGAAACACTTGAAAAAGAAAAAGGTATTTCTAAAGAGATTGTCATAGATGCATTAGAAGCTGCTCTTGTTTCTGCTTATAAACGAAATTATGGGACATCACAAAACGTAGAAGTCGTTTTTAATGATGAAAAAGGAACCATTACTGTTTACCAAGTAAAAGAAGTGGTCGAAGACGTTTACGATTCACAATCAGAAATAAGTTTGACTGAAGCAAGAGAAATTAAAAAAGCCTATGAATTAGGAGACCGCATCAAGTTTGAAGTGACACCTAAAAACTTTGGACGGATTGCAGCTCAAACAGCGAAGCAAGTCATTATGCAGAGAATGAGAGAAGCAGAACGTTCTATTATCTATAATGAATACATCGCCTATGAAGATGATTTGATGACCGGTACGGTTGAAAGACAAGACAGCAAATTCATTTATGTTAACTTAGGAAAAGTAGAAGCTGTTCTCTCACAAAGAGATCAGATTGAGAACGAAACCTATGAAACTCACGACCGAATTAAAGTGTACGTCAGTAAAGTGGAAAATTCGACTAAAGGTCCACAGGTCTTTGTTAGTCGAACGCATCCGAATTTGATTAAACGTTTATTTGAACAAGAAGTCCCAGAGATTTATGATGGTACCGTTGAAATTGTCTCTATTGCTCGAGAAGCAGGAGACCGTTCAAAATTAGCTGTCATGTCTAGAGACGAAAACGTTGATCCGGTAGGAACATGTGTGGGTCCAAAAGGATCACGTGTTCAGGCCATTGTGAATGAATTAAACGGTGAAAATATGGATATTGTTGAATGGGACAAAGATCCAGCAGTCTATATTAAGAATGCACTGAATCCTGCTCAGGTTATTGATGTGCAGTTTGATGAAGACCAGCATTCGTGTGTTATTGTCGTTCCAGACTACCAGTTATCATTAGCTATTGGTAAACGTGGTCAAAATGTTCGTTTAGCAGCTAAGTTAACAGGATATAAAATTGATATTAAATCTGAATCAGATATGGAAGCGTTGGAAGAAGAAGCAGAGGAATTAAAAGATGACTCCTTCTTTGAAGCTTTAAGTGAAGGCGATGAAGAAGCTCAAATTGATTTAGATCAGTCGACTAATTCTCCCACACTCTTTGATGAAGAAGATGATACGGTTGAGGTTGAAGCAGTGGATGATATTGAAGCAACTGATGCGGAAGACGCAACAGTCTACGCTGAAGACCAAAATCAAATAGACCGTCAGCCTGGTGAACCAGTTATGGAAACAGACTTTGAAGTCGGTCAATTGGACCCTAATCAAACAGAAGATTTAATTGAATTTGCTGAAGAACGAGATGGTATGGGCGAAGAAAGAGGCTACGAGGCGTCAATGGAAGAAATAGAAGACGCTACTTTTAACGAAGAAGAGGAAGTCTTCACTGATGGTGGAGAAGGAGAAGAACCTTTCTCTACAGATGAAGATAAAAACTTCCCTGAAAACCAGGAAACAACATTTGATAATGAAGACAACATAGGAAGTTAATATAAGGTAAGGTGGGACACAGTATGCAGAAGCGAAAAGTGCCTATGCGAAAATGTATAGCTTCTGGCGAAATGAAGCCTAAAAAAGATTTGGTTCGAATAGTGAGAAATAAAGAAGGCGAAGTATCCATTGATCCCTCAGGCAAGAAGAATGGAAGAGGGGCTTATATCACGCTTGATGAAACACTCGTGAAAGAAGCTAAAGCTAAAAAGTTGTTCAACCAAGCATTGAACACACAAGTAGACGATGCCTTCTATGATGAGCTAGTTGAATATATCGAGTACAAAAAAGCAAGAATGGAAATTGAAAATGAACAGTAATGAGCGTGCGCTGAATCTTATAGGGTTAGCTCAAAGAGCAAACAAATTGATTTCTGGAGAAGATTTGGTTCTCAAATCCATAAGATCTAATCAGGCTAAACTAGTGCTTATCGCTTCTAATGCAAGTGATAATGCAAGAAAGCAATTTTTGAATAAGTGTGAGTATTACAATATTCCTATTGTAAACCAGTTCTCCAGAGAACAACTCTCTCATGCTTTGGGAAAGGACAGGACAGTATGTGCCCTCACTGATGGTGGTTTTGTACAATCCCTTCAAAAGTTGCTCTAATATGAACGGGAAGGTGATTATATGGGCAAAAAGAGAGTCTATGAATTCGCAAAAGAGCATAAATTAACCAGTAAAGAAGTGTTAGATAAGGCAAAAGAAGTAGGTATAAGTTACAGTAGCCACATGTCTTCAATGGAGAACAGTGATGTATCAAAATTGAAACAAGCACTGAGCTCAAAACCTGCCTCTCAAAAACAAGAGCCTAAACAGGAAAAAAACGAAAAACCTAAACAACAGACTAATCAAACCAATCAGGCAAAACCAAAGCCGACCAATCAATCGAGAAAGAGTCAAACGGCTTCTTCCAATAAGTCCGATAACAAACAAAATAGAAATACCAACCGCAACAAACCAGGACAAAATCAAACTACTCAGAACACGAGTAAAATAAATGAGAAAAAATCTTCTCAGAATAGCAAAGGACATGACAAAATAAAAACGACTAAATCAACTACCACAGGTAATAAAGCGAAAAAACAAAGCAAATCCGTACCTAAACGTACAACGGATGAACAACAACTTCAAACAAATGAAAACAAAAGAAGACGCAATTCCAGACAGCATAGAGGCATTCATGGAGGACCAGCAGGCGGAAGAAAACGCAGAGGGAAAAAGCAGCAAAAATCCCAAACACCTGCTACTCCACGTAAAGAAAGAGAATTACCAAAAGTACTAGAATATACTGATGGCATGACAATTGCTGAAATGGCGAAGAAAATTCACCGTGAACCAGCTGAAATTGTCAAAAAACTCTTCTTGATGGGTGTAGTAGCCACACAAAATCAATCATTAGATAAAGAGACGATTGAATTGTTGGCTGCTGATTATGGAATTGAAACAGAAGAAAAGATTCAGGTCGACCTAACGGACTTTGACACGTTCTTTAATGAAGAACGAGTAGAAGAAAACTTGGTGACGAGACCACCGACTGTAACTATCATGGGACACGTTGACCACGGTAAAACCACTCTTTTAGATACTTTGCGTCAATCAAAAGTAACAGAAGGAGAAGCTGGTGGGATTACTCAGCATATTGGAGCCTACCAGGTTGAAGAGAACGGTAAACTGATTACTTTCCTGGATACTCCGGGGCACGCGGCCTTCACAACAATGCGTGCAAGAGGAGCTGACATCACAGATATCGCCATTATCGTAGTGGCCGCTGATGATGGAGTAATGCCTCAAACAGTTGAAGCGATCAACCATGCGAAAGCTGCTGAAGTTCCAATCATTGTAGCAGTCAACAAAGTTGACAAGCCGACAGCTAACCCAGACCGCGTCATGCAGGAACTAACAGAGTATGGTTTAATCCCAGAAGATTGGGGTGGAGATACGATTTTTGTTCCTATCTCAGCCTTATTCAACCAGAATGTGGATGAATTACTAGAAATGGTCTTGTTGGTAGCTGAAGTCGAAGAATTAAAAGCTGATCCTAAACGTTTAGCTATTGGAACAGTTATTGAAGCAAGGTTAGACAAGTCTAAAGGGCCTATTGCTACTTTACTTGTACAAGAAGGAACCCTTCGTCAAGGAGAACCGATTGTTGTAGGGAACACTTATGGCCGTGTGAGAACCATGACTAATGATAAAGGACGTCGTACGAAAGAAGCCGGACCGTCTACTCCAGTAGAAATTACCGGTTTGAATGACACTCCACATGCTGGGGATCGTTTCGTTGTCTTTGAAGATGAGAAAACAGCACGTCAAGTAGGAGAAGCAAGAGCTGTAGAAGCTACAGAAGCTTCCCGTTCTGTTACTCATAAAGTCACTTTGGAAAACTTGTTTGAAAGTCTTGAAGAAGGCGAACTAAAAGAAGTCAACGTTATTATTAAAGCAGACGTTCAAGGTTCTGTAGAAGCACTAGCCGCTAGTTTAGAAAAAATTGAAGTAGAAGGTGTGAAAGTCAACATTATTCATACCGGTGTAGGAGCTATTAACGAAAGTGATATCACCTTAGCTTCTGCAAGTTCAGCCATTATCATTGGCTTTAATGTCAGACCGACTATTCAAGCCAAAGAGAGTGCCGACAGAGAAGAAGTCGATATTCGTACACATAGAGTTATCTATGATGCGATTGATGAGATTGAAGCGGCCATGACAGGTATGTTAGATCCTGAGTTTGAAGAGAAAGTGACTGGACAAGCTCTAGTTAGAGAAACGTATAATGTCTCTAAAGTGGGAACCATTGCCGGATGTTTCGTAACGGACGGTGTCATTAGACGAAGCAGTTCTATTCGACTGATCCGTAATGGAGTCGTTCAGTTTGAAGGAGAATTATCAAGCTTGAAACGCTTTAAAGATGATGCGAAAGAAGTAAGAAATGGGTACGAATGTGGAATTACCATTGAGAACTACAACGATATTAAAATTGATGATGTCATTGAAGCGTATGAAATGGTTGAAGTAGAAAGATAGTACCTTTAATAGAATGTCAGTTGTTGAAATAACTACTATAGACAGAAAAAGGACAGGTGAATACCATGCCTAACTTTAGAGTAGGAAGAGTATCTCAGGAAATACAAAGAGAAGTAACGGATATATTGCATAAACGAGTAAGAGATCCGAGAGTCGACGGTGTAACAGTGACAGGAGTCGAAGTAACAGGAGATCTCCAACAAGCAAAAGTGTATTACAGTACACTATCCAGTGATAAAGCAGAAAGAGAAGAGACTCAAAAAGGATTAGAGAAAGCAACAGGTTTAGTACGTAAAGAGTTGGGGCAACGTTTAACTCTTTATAAAACACCTGAACTAAGCTTTGAACGCGATGAATCCATTGAGTACGGAAATAGAATTGAAGCTTTATTAAATCAAATAAAAGAAGAAGACGAATAATTTTTAAGATTTGACGTCGTTTTTCATTGAAAAATGTTAGAAGAGAATCTTTGTTTATAGACTTAGATTCTCTTTTATTTTGAAAAAAACGGTTAAGGAGGGTCAAAAAATGGAAGGTTTAATTCCATTATGGAAAGAAGTCGGTATGACTAGTCATGATTGTGTCTTTAAATTAAGAAAAATAGTTAGAATGAAAAAGATTGGTCATTCAGGTACCTTAGACCCGGATGTAGATGGCGTACTTCCTGTTGCTTTGGGTAAAGCTACGAAAGTCATTGAATATATGATGAATTCAAGGAAAGTATACACCGGTGAAATAACGTTTGGAGAATCAACCACAACTGAGGACAGTTCAGGAGAATTGATAAATAAGACAGCTGTATCGGAGGAAATTACCGAAGAAGAAGTTGACCGTGTCTTATCTTCTTTTGAAGGAGAAATTACTCAGATTCCGCCCATGTATTCTGCTGTAAAAGTCAAAGGCAAACGACTCTATGAATACGCAAGAGAAGGACTGGAAGTGGAAAGACCGTCCCGACAGGTAACCATCCATTCATTTGAAAGGACTTCTCCCTTACACTTTGATAAAGACAAAAAAACAGCCCGTTTCTCATTTCGTGTCGCTTGTAGTAAAGGGACCTATGTGAGGACCTTAGCTGTTGACACTGGTTTGAGATTTAATCTCCCTTCTCATATGTCTCAGTTAACGAGAGTAGAGAGCAGTGGGTTTACGAAAGACCAAGCGTTTACTTTAAAAGAAATTGAAGAATTATTTCATTCTGATAAAATAGAAGAAGCCCTCTATCCGTTAGAGACAGTATTGAAGTCCCTTCCTTCCTATACCTTATCGGAGGAAGAGTATGGGAAGGTTAAAAACGGCTCGCTTTTACCCTTAGAGGACTTTATGTCATCATCGGAGAACGAATGTGTTTTTTATTATAAAAATCAGGCGGTTGCTATTTATGGCCCTCATCCAACGAAAGATAAGATGATAAAACCCATAAAAGTATTGCGTAATGAATTGAAGGTGTAAAGAATGGAAATAAAAAGAGACCATCATCCCTATAAAGAATCAGATATTTATGGAGGAGATATCGTACTCATATTAGGTTTTTTTGATGGCGTACATAAAGGTCATCAAGAAGTCATAAAAACCGGTATTCAGATTGCAAAAGAAAGAGGCTTGAAATCGGCTGTTATGACATTTAATCGTCATCCGGCCTTTGTTTATAGAAGTTTCGATCCTGATAAACATATGTATCTGACTCCATTAGACAGAAAAGAGCAGTTAATGGAACAATTAGGTGTCGATATTTTATATGAAGTCGATTTTACTTCTAGCTTTGGTAGCCTGACTCCTCAACAGTTTGTTGATGATTATATTGTAGGATGGCATGCGAAAGTTATTGTAGCAGGTTTTGACTACACATACGGGAAAGCTCATGAAGCGAATATGGATACACTATCCGTTTATGCAAAAGGTAGATTCGAGATAGTGACAGTCAAACAAAAATCCTTAGACGATGAAAAAATCAGTTCTACTCGTATCAGAAGATATATTAGTGAAGGCCGAATGGCAGAAGCCAATGAACTATTAGGGTATATCTATGAAATAAGTGGTTTTGTTATTCATGGAGACGCTCGTGGAAGAGACTTGGGCTATCCTACGGCGAATGTGTACCCTCATCCTTACGTGATGGTCCCTAAAAGAGGAGTCTATGCAGTAAAAATGTGGGTGAACGGACAGTGGCATGATGGGATGGCTTCAATCGGTTATAATCCGACATTTGGTCACCGCCCCAATTATTCTATTGAAGTGCATATCTTCGACTTTTCCGAACAAATATACGGGGAAGATGTCCGTATTAAATGGGTACACTATTTAAGAGACGAGATTAAGTTTAATTCTGCTGAGGACTTAATTGTCCGGTTAGAACAAGATGAATTAGAGTCAAAAGAATGTTTAGCATCCATAAAACATGACGATATTATATGACCATTTAGCCGTTTAATATATGAGTGAAAAGTACTCAGTTCCTCCTTTATTAAACGGCTTGTGGAGGGTCATGTAAAAAATCATATATTTTTAAAAAAATAGTCAAAATTAATCAGACAAAAATATTGACACTTACTGAAGGATTTGTTACATTAATAATGGTGTTAGCACTCGAACCTTTCGAGTGCTAATTTAATGAAGAGTGTGAGTTGCGACGAATCACTCTTATTTATGTTAAAAGTGTAAAGATAGTGTAGTGTGAAAGGGTATCTAGAGCGGTACCAAGGAGTGATACACATGTTAACAAATAGGCAAATCGCCATACTAGATCATTTGATACGTTTATATACGTCTTCCAGTCAACCTATCGGATCAAAAACATTGATGGAGGAAACAGAAATTGATACCAGTTCAGCCACCATTCGTAATGAGCTGAGTCATCTCGAAAAATTAGGATTCATTCAAAAGACGCATTCGTCTTCCGGAAGAATCCCTTCTATCAAAGGGTATCGATTTTATATCGATCATCTGGTTCGTCCAAGGGAAGTAGACCAGGAGAAGTTAAACAATATTAGTCAAGTACTGGGTAACCACGTGAAAGAAATGGATGACATTATGCATCAATCAGCCCAACTTCTATCTGAACTGACTAATTATACAGCTATTGTTTTAGGCCCTCGTGCCGCAACCATAAGATTGACCGGTTTCAGGCTAATAGCATTAAATGAGAATTATATTATGGCTATTATCCAAACAGATCATGGGAATATTGAAAACAAAGTGTTTAAATGGCCGAAAACCATTGATGAGTCAGATTTGATTAAAGTAGCTAACATATTCAATGAACACTTAGTGGGGCATTCTTTAACGGAAGTATCGAGAAAATTACAAAGAGATATTCCTTTCCTCATTAGAAAATATGCTTCTAGTGCGATTGATATGTATGTGAGACTAGAGTCTATTTTTGACGAATCGACGGAAGAAAGGTATCATGTATCTGGTAAATTAAATTTATTGGATTTTTCTGACAATATGGACAGGAAAAAGTTAAAGTCACTTTATTCCTTATTGGATGATAGTGATGGGCTGACACCATTAATCAATCAAATTAAGCGAGACTTTGATGTTCGAATTGGTGAGGAAATAAATAATGATTTATTCTCTGATCTCAGCTTAGTAACAGCAACTTATAATGTAAGCAAGTATGGCAAAGGTGTCATAGCTATACTAGGACCAACGAGTATGGCATATGACGAGACAATTGGTGTGCTTGATGTATTTAGAAAGCAGTTAACCCATACGCTATTGAAATATTATCTAGACTAATAGAGAAATGAGGAAGTACAGTGGTTCATAACAATGATCAAGAATTAAAAGAAGAAGTTGAGGAAACAACAGAAGAAACGGAACACTCAACGGATTCAGTGGATGACTCGACTCAAACAACCGAAGAAGATGTTGTATTCGAGGATGTAGAAGTCGCTGATGATACTTCATCAAAAGTGGAAGAGTTGCAGAAAGAGTTGGACGAGATGTCTGACCGCTATTTACGTTTGCAAGCAGAGATGGCTAATATGCGTAGACGAAATCAACGTGAAAAGGAAGACATTATCCGTTTCCGCTCCCAGTCTCTTGCAAAAGAATTACTTCCAGCCCTTGATAATATCGAGCGCGCTTTAAGTATCGAAGTAGATACGGAAGCAGGTAAGAATTTAAAAAAAGGGATTGAGATGGTTTATGATAGTTTACTGCAGGGCTTCTCTAAAGAAGGCATTGAAGTCATTGATCCTTTAGGAGAGCCATTTGATCCGAATTATCATGAAGCGTATACTCAAGTTCCGGCTAATGAAGATCAAGAAAGCAACGAAGTGGCTCAAGTATTCGAAAAAGGCTATAAATTGCACAATCGAGTATTAAGAGCAGCAAAAGTTTCTGTTACATTATAATTAATAATTAAAATTCTAAAGATAAAGGTGAGATAACATATGGCAAAAGTAATTGGTATTGACTTAGGAACAACAAACTCTGCTGTAGCAGTTCTTGAAGGCGGAGAAGCTAAAATTATTCCAAACAAAGAAGGAAACCGTACAACACCTTCTGTTGTTTCTTTTAAAAATGGAGAAATCCAAGTAGGAGAAGTAGCTAAACGACAAGCTATTACAAATTCAAACACAGTAATGTCTATTAAACGTCATATTGGTGAAGACTATAAAGTAGATGCTGATGGAAAAAGTTACACTCCTCAACAAATTTCTGCGTATATTTTACAGCACTTAAAAGCTTACGCTGAAGATTATTTAGGAGAAGAAGTTACAAATGCTGTTATTACAGTACCGGCTTACTTTAACGACTCTCAAAGACAAGCTACAAAAGATGCAGGAAAAATTGCTGGTTTAGAAGTAGACCGTATTGTCAATGAGCCGACTGCTGCTTCTTTAGCATACGGATTAGACAAAACAGATACAGATGAAAAAGTATTAGTCTTTGACTTAGGTGGAGGAACATTTGACGTTTCCATTCTTGAATTAGGAGACGGAGTATTTGATGTATTAGCAACTGCTGGTGATAATAGTTTAGGTGGAGATGACTTTGATGATAAAGTCATTGATTATCTTGTAGCTGAATTCAAGAAAGAAAATGGCATAGACTTATCTAAAGATAAAATGGCTATGCAAAGATTGAAAGATGCAGCAGAAAAAGCGAAAAAAGATTTATCTGGAGTGTCTTCTACTCAAATCAGTTTACCGTTTATCAGTGCAGGAGATGCAGGCCCTCTACACTTAGAGATCACATTAACTCGTGCGAAGTTTGATGAATTAACTGATGATTTAGTAGAAAGAACAAAAGGACCTGTCCGTCAGGCACTACAAGACGCTGGATTATCTCAATCTGAAATTGATCAAGTTATTTTAGTCGGTGGATCAACACGTATTCCGGCTGTCGTTGATGCAGTTAAGAAAGAAACAGGCAAAGATCCTAACCGTTCGGTTAACCCTGATGAAGTGGTTGCTATGGGTGCAGCTATTCAAGGTGGAGTTATTTCTGGTGAAGTAAAAGATATCGTCCTATTAGACGTAACCCCATTATCTCTAGGTATTGAAACAATGGGTGGCGTGTTTACGAAGTTAATCGACAGAAACACAACTATTCCAACAAGCAAATCTCAAGTTTTCTCAACAGCTGCTGATAACCAGCCAGCCGTTGATGTGCATGTGTTACAAGGTGAAAGACCGATGGCAGCGCACAATAAAACATTGGGCCGTTTCCAGTTAACAGACATTCCACCAGCACCACGCGGAGTGCCTCAAATCGAAGTAACATTTGATATCGATAAAAACGGTATTGTTAATGTATCAGCTAAAGATTTAGGTACAGGAAAAGAACAGAAAATTACAATTAAATCATCTTCTGGTTTATCTGATGAAGAGATCGAACGCATGGTTCAAGAAGCGGAAGAAAATGCTGAAGCAGATAAACAACGTAAAGAAGAAGTGGAATTACGTAACGAAGCTGACCAGTTAGTATTCCAAATTGATAAAACCCTGAAAGAATTAGAAGGTAAAGTGGACGAAGCAGAAATTAAAAAAGCTGAAGAAGCTCGTGACGAACTGAAAACAGCTTTAGAAAATGACGACATTGAAGACATCAAAGCAAAACGTGATGCTCTAAACGAAATTGTTCAAGAAATGTCTGTTAAATTATATGAACAAGCTGCTCAACAAGCAGAAGCTGAAGGAGCTCAAGCAGATGCTTCAACTGACTCTGAGTCATCAGATGATGTAGTGGATGCTGAGTTTGAAGAAGTAGACGACGAAGAATAATTAAAGTAAGAGTTAAAGGTGAAGAAAGCACTTGGCCAATGAACTACGAGTGCTTTCTTTCTTTTTGAAGAAGTGAGTCGATACTCTTTTTAAATAAACAGACAATGGAAGATGAACAGTATTGTACTAATGGAGGAAAAGTATGGCAGATAAACGAGATTTTTATGACGTACTGGGCGTTTCCAGAGATGCATCACAAGATGAAATCAAAAAAGCTTACCGAAAATTATCTAAAAAATACCATCCTGATATTAATAAAGAAGCCAATGCTGATGAGAAGTTTAAAGAAGTATCTGAAGCTTATGAGACCCTAAGTGATGACCAGAAAAGAGCAGCCTATGATCAATATGGTCACGCCTCTACAGATCCGAACTTCGGAGCAGGTGGTGGGTTTGGTGGCGGCTTCGGTGGCCAAGCTGGTGGCTTTGGTGGATTTGAAGATATATTTGACCAATTCTTTGGTGGCGGCGGAGGACGTAGAAGAAATCCAAATGCCCCGAGAAAAGGGGAAGATTTACAGTATGTCATGGACTTAGAATTCGAAGAAGCAATATTTGGAAAAGAGTCTACGATTAGATACAATCGGGAAGAAGTATGTGAAACATGTACCGGTACAGGAGCGAAGCCCGGAACGAGTCCACAATCCTGTTCACAGTGTCGTGGGGCTGGAGCTGTAAATGTCGAGAGAAATACCCCGTTTGGACGTGTAATGACCCAGCAAACATGTCCAACATGTAGTGGAACGGGTAAAGAAATCAAAGAAAAATGTACAACTTGTCATGGAGCTGGACACAATAAGAAACAGCATTCAGTTAAAGTAACTGTCCCTGCAGGAGTGGAAGATGGGAATCAAATGAGATTGCAAAACCAAGGAGATGCAGGCTTGAACGGCGGTCCTTATGGTGATTTATTTGTCATTTTCAGAGTTAAACCATCTGAACTATTCGAAAGAAGTGGGGCTGAAATTTATTATGAACTCCCAATAAATGTGGTGCAAGCCACTTTAGGTGATGAGTTAGAAGTACCCACTGTTCACGGCAAAGTGAAATTCAAAATCCCTGCTGGAACACAACCTGGAACAACTTTCCGCTTGAGAGGCAAAGGGGCTCCTCATTTGAGAGGTTCTGGAAACGGTGACCAGCATATACGGGTGAAAGTTGTTGTTCCGAAGAAAATTTCTGAAGAACAAGCTGAACACTTAAGACAGTTCGCCAAAGCAAGTAACTTTGAAGAAGTAACGGAGCAAGGCGACAGTTCATTCTTTTCTAAAGTGAAGGATGCATTTAAAGATAAAAGCAAATAAAAAAGAAGGGGAAACCCTTCTTTTTTCGTTTAGAAAATGGGCATAGTGGACATCAGAATAATCTGAGAAGACCATTAGAATCGATTGTACTCTACCTAAACTGTTGGTATAATAGGGAAGAACGTTTTTAAAGGGAATGAGGAACGAAATTTAATGGATAAAAAACAAGCAAGAGAACGTCAAGATAAGATAAGAAACTTTTCCATCATTGCACATATTGACCACGGAAAATCAACTTTAGCTGACCGCATTTTACAACAAACTCACACCGTTGCAGATAGAGAGATGCAAGATCAGCTATTAGACTCTATGGACTTAGAAAGAGAACGTGGCATTACTATCAAATTAAATACGGTTGAAGTGAATTATACAGCGAAAGACGGAGAAACCTATGTGTTACACTTAATCGATACTCCAGGTCACGTCGATTTCACGTACGAAGTATCTAGAAGCCTAGCTGCTTGTGAAGGGGCTATTTTGGTAGTCGATTCTGCTCAAGGAGTAGAAGCTCAAACATTGGCTAATGTTTATTTGGCATTAGATAACGACTTGGAAATATTACCAGTTATCAATAAAATTGACTTGCCTGCAGCTGATCCTGAACGGGTAAAAGCACAGATTGAAGATATCATTGGTTTAGATGCTAGTGAAGCTGTCTTAAGTAGTGCTAAAACAGGTATAGGAATTGAAGATATTTTAGAACAAATTGTTCAAAAAGTACCGGCTCCTCAAGGAGATATAGATAACCCATTAAAAGCCTTAATATTTGATTCGGCTTATGACACGTTTAGAGGTGTTGTATTAAGTATACGCGTAATGGACGGCGTGTTGAGAAAAGGCGACATGATTCAGTTAATGAGTAATGGGAAAAAGTTTGAAGTGACAGAAGTCGGTGTGTTTTCACCCAAGCCTGTGGAAAGAGACTACTTGATGGTTGGAGACGTTGGCTATGTAACAGCTAATATCAAGACAGTCCGAGATACTCAAGTAGGGGACACAATCACTTTAGCCAAGAATCCAACAGAAAAAGCTTTACCAGGATACAGACAAATGAATCCAATGGTATTCTGTGGGATGTACCCGACAGATTCGGCCAAGTATGAAGATTTAAGAGAAGCGTTGGAAAGACTCCAGTTAAACGATGCTGCTTTGCAATATGAGGCAGAAACGTCCCAAGCTCTAGGTTTTGGATTCCGTTGTGGCTTTTTAGGTATGCTTCATATGGATGTCATACAAGAACGATTAGAACGTGAATTTAATCTAGACTTAATTACGACAGCACCATCTGTTATTTATCAAATCAATAAAACAGACGGCACATCCATTAAAGTGTCTAATCCAGCAGATATGCCAGAACCTCAAGAGATTGAATCAGTAGAAGAACCTTATGTTAAAGCAACCATTACGGTTCCTAATGATTATGTTGGAGCAGTCATGGAAATTTCTCAACGTAAGCGTGGAGAATTTATTACAATGGAATATTTGGATGATATTCGAGTTAATGTTCAATACTATATTCCATTATCAGAAATCGTCTACGACTTCTTTGACCGACTGAAGTCTCATACTAAAGGGTACGCCTCTTTAGATTATGAAGAAGCGGGATACCGTCCTAGCGAATTGGTTAAGATGGATATCTTAATTCATGGAGAAACAGTGGATGCCTTAAGCTTCATCGTACACAAAGATTTCTCTTATAACCGCGGGCGTTCAGTAGTCGAACAACTGAAAGAAACGATTCCAAGGCAGCAATTTGAAATACCTATTCAGGCCGCTATTGGCCAGCATATCGTCGCCCGATCGACCGTTAAAGCTTACAGAAAAGATGTTACAGCCAAATTATACGGTGGAGACGTGACAAGAAGACAGAAACTCCTCAAGAAACAAAAAGAAGGTAAGAAACGGATGAAAAACGTGGGCAGTGTGGAAATTCCACAAGAGGCGTTTATGTCCGTTATGAAGTTGGATGAGGATTAAACGTTATTGTTAAGCTTTTCTTTAAATGAGAATAAGTAAATAGTGGTGAATCTTCCTACGTTTTTCCTAAGGTTGTATAACTTTTTGGAAAATGTAGGAAGATTTTTATATTCCAGTAAAAATGATTAAATGAATTCGTTAATTTGTTTTCCAATTTTATTGAAGCTAATCATAATATTGTGGTACAAATTAAAAGGTCAGACAATGTTACCTGTTTCATAATTAAAGGAGACTATTAATTATTATTAATTAATGACAAAAACCTGAAAATATGTGAATATCTCATCTTTAACACCCAAAACCCCGATAAATCCCTACACTAAGGGATTTACCGGGGTTTAAAAATGCT
>NZ_BAAACW010000143.1:0-15909 GCF_039521845.1 Alkalibacterium iburiense | reverse complement strand
AGAGCGGGCAAAATCGCACTGTTAACAAGGAAAAGTAGTAAACCGGTTAGGTTTTGACACCCTAACCATAATCTATATTGTAAAAAATCCTTAAATAATACCGATATTCGTTAGATTAATAGAGTTTTATTCGCATGTGTGATATTATTTATTAGAAATATACAAAAAGGGGATGCTGTCTGCTTGATTGACGGAAAAGAAAAAAAGCGAATCGATTTAGAAGATTCTCAACGAGTGTTTACACTATTTGGACCACAAAATAGTTATCTTACATTAATAGAAGAGGAAATGGGTGTGTCCATTAATAGTCGAGGGACCAAGCTGGAAATTGAAGGGCCCAGCGATAGAATCCAACTCATTGAGACTTTATTTGAGCAGCTGTTGTTGCTTGATGAAAAAGGCATAGCCATAAAAAAAGCAGATATACTATCCGCCATTCGAATGGCGAAACAAGGAAAATTGTCGCAGTTTGTCCGTATGTACGAAGAAGAAATTACGAAAGACAGAGACGGCAAGTCTATTCGAGTTAAAAATGTGGGCCAAAGAAACTATGTTGAATCGATCAAGAAAAATGATATCGTATTTGGCATAGGTCCAGCAGGAACAGGTAAAACCTTCGTTGCGGTGGCTATGGCAGTAGCGGCAATGAGAAAAGGGGAAGTGAAACGGATTATTTTAACACGCCCCGCTGTGGAAGCTGGAGAAAACCTTGGTTTCTTACCAGGAGACTTGAAAGAAAAAGTGGACCCTTATTTAAGACCGTTATACGATGCGCTTTATACTATATTTGGAACAGAACACACCAATCGACTCATTGAAAGAGAGACCATTGAAATTGCCCCTTTAGCTTACATGCGGGGGAGAACCTTGGATGATGCCTACATCATTTTAGATGAAGCTCAAAACACAACGGTTCAACAGATGAAAATGTTCTTAACGCGCTTAGGTTTTGGTTCTAAAATGATTATCAACGGAGACACGACACAAGTGGATTTACCAAAAAGAGTAAGCAGTGGGCTGATTCACGCGGAACGTGTGTTGACTGATGTAAAAGGTATCGGGAATATACGATTTGAAGCTGAGGATGTCATTAGACACCCATTGGTTGCTAAGGTGATTCGTGCTTACGACAATGAAACGGATAGGGAAGAATAATGGATATTATAATATATGATGAAACAAAGCATTTTAAAGAAGAAGAAACAGGTTGGATGATAGACCTCCTTCAAGTGGCTAAAGAAAAATTAAATTTAGAAGACACTATCGAAGTATCAGTAACCTTTGTAGACAATGATAAAATTAGAGAAATAAACAGAGAATACCGAGACAAGGATGCTGTAACAGATGTCATCAGTTTTGCTGTGGAAGATGACGAAGACGATGTGTTTACCCTATTGGAACTTGAGGGAGAAGAAATCACAAGAGATTTAGGTGACCTCTTTATCTCTTATGATAAAGCAGTCGAACAGGCAGAAGAGTATGGACACTCTTTAAAAAGAGAGATTGGGTTTTTATTAGTTCATGGTTTTTTACATTTAAACGGATACGATCACATGTCTCTGTCTGAAGAAAAAATCATGTTTGCCTTACAAGAGGAGATATTAGATGAGTATGGCCTTAAACGATAAGCAGAAGTTACCAGGAAAAAACAGGAAATTTAGGACATCGTTTAAATTTGCTTTCAAGGGCATTCAAACGGTATTCCAAGAAGAAAGAAACATGAAGGTTCATGTAGCCAGTTTAGTTCTCGTTATACTTGTTGCCTTATTTTTACCTTTATCTTTAAACGAATGGTTATGGCTCCTGCTTGTTTCTTACTTAGTCCTGGTAATGGAAATAGTCAATACAGTAATAGAAAACTTAGTCGATTTAGTTACTCAGGAGTACCACCCTATTGCAAAAAAAGTAAAAGACATGGCGGCGGCTGTAGTTTTGGTGACCGCTTCTTTTGCTGTTTTAGTCGGAGGCATTATTATCCTGCCCAAATTGATTACTATATTAATGTAAAGAGGCGAAAAAAATGGATGAACAATTAAAAGAACAGTTGGTTTTAGAAGCTACTCGCATGTTAGACAAAGCTTACGTACCGTATTCCAAATTTCCAGTTGGTGCAGCTCTTTTAACTAAGAATGGACAAGTCTATGGCGGATGCAATATTGAAAATGCGTCTTACGGTTTATCGAACTGTGCCGAAAGAACAGCTGTGTTTAAAGCTGTATCAGATGGAAATACTTCATTTGACTATCTGGTTGTGACAGGGAATACAGATCATCCTATTTCACCCTGTGGCGCTTGCCGACAAGTGTTGGCGGAGTTTTGTGATGCCGATATGCCTGTTCTATTAACGAACAGAAAAGGGAATATAAAAGAAACGACTGTAGCTGGGCTACTTCCAGGTGCATTCCAGTCAGGTGATATGGTTTGATGAGAGAAGGAAAAGAGCATTATAAATCAGGTTTTGTTTCATTAGTCGGTCGACCAAATGTTGGAAAATCAACTCTGTTAAACAGGCTGGTTGGGCAAAAAATAGCAATCATGAGTGATAAAGCTCAAACGACCCGTAATAAAATACAGGGTATTTATACGACAGAAAATGAACAAATCATCTTTATTGATACTCCAGGTATTCATAAACCGAAACATCGCTTAGGTGATTTTATGGTTCGGACTGCTTTGAGTACCATCAATGAAGTCGATGTGGTCTTGTTTTTAGTAAACGTAACTGAAAAAAGAGGTCCTGGAGATAATTTTGTCATTGAAAAATTAAAAACAGTGAAAAGCCCTGTTTTCTTAGTTTTAAATAAAATCGATCAGGTTCATCCAGATGAACTATTGCCGATTATTGAAGACTACAATGAACAAATGGATTTTCAAGAGATTATTCCTATTTCCGCTACTGAAGGGAATAACGTGGAGCGTCTTGTTGAAACCATCAATAAATACTTGCCGGAAGGTCCTCAGTTTTATCCCGAAGATCAGGTAACGGATCACCCGGAGTATTTTATCGTTTCAGAACTGATTCGGGAAAAAGTATTGGAGCGTACGCGTGAAGAAGTGCCGCATTCTGTCGCTGTCGTTGTTGAAGGAATGAAACGAGAAGATGACCAGAAGGTTTTAGTAGAAGCAACGATTATCGTTGAACGAAAATCTCAAAAGGGGATTATCATCGGTAAAGGCGGAAAAATGCTGAAAGATATTGGAATGAATGCGAGAAAAGATATCGAGGCTCTTTTAGGGGATAGAATCTTCTTGGATTTATATGTGAAAGTTCAAAATGACTGGCGTGAAAAGCAGTTCTACTTGAGAGATTACGGCTATAACGAAGATGAATATTAATCTTTAGAGAAGGTGACTGAGTGTCTCAGTTAGAAGAAGTACAAGGGTTAGTGTTATCGATTCGAAAACACCGGGAAAGAGATTATTTGGTTAAGATATTCACTGACCGTTACGGTAAATTAATGTTTTTTGTAAGAGGAACGAAAAATCCAAACTTTAAACTTAGACCAGCCATTCAACCTTTTACATCTTCTACTTTTATAGCAGACATTCGGGATGATGGTCTAAGTTTTTTAAGAGATGCTAAAAATGTTGAACCCTTTAGTGTCATTCAACAGGATATTTTCAAAAATGCCTATGCTACGTATGTTTTACAGTTAGCGGATGCAGCGTTAGAAGATCGGGTAGTGGATAATAGACTCTTTGAACAGTTAATTCAGGGGATGTCTTATATAAATGAAGGCAAAGACGAAGAAATTGTCATGAATATCTTCGAAGTGCGCTTTTTAAGGTATTTCGGAGTCCTACCAGAATTGAGAGGCTGTGTATTCTGCGGAAAAACTGAGGGTGCCTTTGACTATTCGAGTAAACATCATGGACTTTTGTGCCCGGCACACTTCCATGAAGACGAAAGGCGGCTCCATGCTTTTCCCCGGGCCATTCACTTTATTCGTCTGTTTTCAGTTGTTTCTTTGGAAAAGATTAACACTGTTTCTGTTAAACAAGAGACAAAAGACGAGATACGTGCTGTCTTGGATATATTATATGAAGAACTCGTAGGCTTAAAATTAAAGAGTAAGAAATTTATTGATGAAATGAAAAATTGGCAGGATTTGATTAAATAGTTGACAAGGAGAGGGTAGACATAGTTTTTAGATTTATATTGGTTGTTGGGTTTATTATGCTGATAGTATTCCAAATAAGACAGATAAAACCGATCAAACTATTCCATCGTTTACCTAAAAGCCTATTTGTTATTATATTATTGATTATAAGTGTGTTTGGTGGCATGGCTTATGCTTTAGGAGAGACTGTAGTTGATTATCTATTCTTTTTAACACCAGCTATTTCTTTAATTCTGTCTTTATTTAATAGAGGATTGACAAATAAAACAGTTCTCCCTTTAAATACGGGTAATGCCTTAAGAAATATGTATCCGCAAGCTTTTCCGTTTGAGGAAACAAAAGATTGGATAGTCATTGAACAAAAGAAACGCCTCAAAGTGCGCTTTGCGTTGGAGTCTAATGAGAATCTTCCCACGGTTTACTATATCTACTTTGATAAAGACCAGCTGGAAGATTTAAAAGACCATTTATTCAAGCAACGCTTAGTACTAGATGTACAAAAATAAAAGAATGTTTATTGACAAATAACTTTCTTTCTGTAAGATTAAATTTAGAAAACAAATTGAATAGCACATCGTAGAAGGAGTAGAAATAAAAGTCTAACAGAAGCGACTGTAGGAGGGTGAAAGCTACAGAAGACTTTATTTTGAAGGGCGTCTATAGGTGCATGATTGAAAGAGCTAACGTTAACCGTTAGAAGTAGGGTGGAACCGCGAGAAGACTCGTCCCTATACTGGCCAATTTGAACCAGTATAGAGACGAGTCTTTTTATTTTCTTCCTTTTATACGAACGCATGAGACTCTTTATCTAGCATGAGCGTATAAAAACAATTAAACGATTGAACAAATATAAAGGAGCGAACCATTATGTCAAACACCAAAACGTTTCAAGATATTATCTTAACGTTACAGCAGTTCTGGTCAGATAAAGGCTGCATGCTAATGCAAGCCTATGATACCGAAAAAGGAGCCGGAACAATGAGCCCGTATACTTTTTTACGAGCCATCGGACCTGAACCATGGAATGCAGCCTATGTCGAACCATCCCGCAGACCGGCTGACGGGAGATACGGAGAAAACCCTAACCGTCTGTATCAGCACCATCAATTTCAAGTGGTCATGAAGCCTTCACCAAAAAACATTCAAGAATTGTATATAGACAGTTTAAAAGCATTAGGTATCGATCCCTTAAAGCACGATATCCGATTTGTAGAAGACAACTGGGAGAACCCATCTCTCGGCTGTGCTGGATTAGGATGGGAAGTCTGGCTAGACGGTATGGAAGTCACTCAATTCACGTACTTCCAGCAAGTGGGTGGATTAGAAGTCGATTCTGTCACAAGTGAATTAACTTACGGTTTGGAACGACTAGCTTCTTATATTCAAGATGTCGATAATGTCTACGATATCGTATGGGCGCCTGGAGTAAAATACGGAGAAATATTCAAACAACCGGAATATGAACACTCGGCTTATTCATTTGACCACAGTGATACAGCTTTCTTATTCTCTCAGTTTTCTGTATTTGAAAAAGAAGCGCTCAAACAAATCGAAAACCGCTTAGTCCACCCAGCTTACGACTATGTATTGAAATGCAGCCATGCATTCAATATGTTAGACGCTAGAGGAGCCGTTTCTGCCACAGATCGACCAGATTACTTGAAACGTATCCGAAACATGGCCCGATTAATTGCACGAGCATTCCTAGAAGAACGTGCCCGTTTAGAATTTCCACTCCTGCATGGAGAAGAAACAGATAAATGGATTGCGAAATATGGCGTAAAGGAGGAAAACTAATGTCACACACATTTCTACTGGAAATTGGCTTAGAAGAAATGCCTGCTAAAGTCATTTCCTCAGCTGTTAAAGAATTAAAAGAAAGAGTTTCTGCGCACTTCAATGAGAACAACCTCACATATGAATCTATTAGAGCCTACAGCACACCGAGACGTTTAGCCCTAATCGTAACAGATTTGGCAGATAAGCAGCCAGATAAGACCGAAACAGTCAGAGGTCCAGCCAAACGCATCGCCTTAGATGATGAAGGCCAGTGGACCAAAGCAGCCATCGGTTTTACAAAAGGCCAGAAAGCAAGCGTAGATGATATTATTTTTAAAGAGGTCAAAGGAGAAGAATACGTCTTTGTTGAAAAACATATCAAAGGTCAGACAGCGCCTGAAGTGATTTCGGAATTATCACCCGTTTTGGCTTCTATTCCGTTTCCTGTTTCTATGAAGTGGGGCAACCATTCATTTAAATATATCCGTCCCGTTCATTGGTTAGTCGCTTTATTGGATGATCAGGTCGTGAGCTTAGATTTATTTGATATTTCATCAAGTAACCAGACAAAAGGACACCGCTTCTTGGGTGAAACCATCACTCTGACTCATGCAGCTGACTATGTCTCTGCCTTGAAAGAACAACAGGTTATAGTTGACCGTGAGGAAAGAAAGCAGTTAATAATAGACCAAATTGAAGCATTATGTGAGGCCAACAATTGGAAGAGTCCTTTATCTAATGAGTCTCTTTTAAATGAAGTCACAGACTTAGTTGAATACCCAACGGCTTTTTACGGGTCTTTTCATACAGACTATTTAAGTGTCCCTGAAATGGTATTGGAAACAGCAATGGCTGACCATCAGCGTTACTTCCCTGTGAGAGAGAATGATGCCGATGCGTCCTTTTTACCACACTTTATCGCTGTCAGAAATGGGAACGATGAAGCAATCGACCATGTCCGTAAAGGGAATGAAAAAGTGTTAGAAGCACGTTTAGCGGATGCTGATTTCTTTTATGAAGAGGACAAGAAGTTGTCTATTAAGGACTTTGTTGAGAAGTTACCAACTGTTTCATTCCATGAGAAATTAGGTTCCTTATACGATAAACAGAAGCGAATCGAACACCTTTCAGTCCTTCTTGCACCTTATTTCTCTGTTTCCAACGAACAGCTGTCAGATCTTAAACGAGCAGCTATGATTGCAAAGTTCGACTTAGTCACTCAGACCGTCAATGAGTTTACTTCCTTACAAGGACAAATTGGGGGCATATTCGCTAAGGAAAGAGGAGAAAATGAAGCGGTCTCTCAAGCCATTAGTGAGCACTATTTACCCGTCAGCATGGAAGGAAGTCTGCCGGAGACCGTTGAAGGAGCGATTCTTTCATTAGCAGATAAAATGGATTCTCTTCTGTCATTCTTTTCAATAGACTTGATTCCATCTGGTTCAAATGATCCTTTTGCATTAAGACGTCAAGCCATGGGTATCGTGCGCATTATTGAAGCCTTTAATGTCCATGTCCCATTGAATGAATGGATTGATGCTATTATTTCAGAAACAGAATCCATAGAGACAAAGGCCCTTTATGAACAGAAGAAAGACAGTGTCATTCAGTTTATTAAAGATCGCGTCGATCAGTGGCTATCGAAAGAAGCGGGCTTGTCGAAAGACCATGATATTCGAGCAGCTGTTTTAGGCTCTGATCAAGATGACTTGATTCAACTCATTGCTATCGCTCGTGTACTGAAAGAAGAAAAAGCGAAAGATAGCTTTAAGCCGATTGTTGAATCCTTGACGCGTGTGTCGAATTTAGCAGAAAAAGCCGATGAAGAGTTGGATGTTTCTCCAGAACTGTTTGAGTCGGATTCTGAAAAAGCCTTGTATGAAGCTGTTGTAGAAAGTGAGACACAGTTGAAGGCAGAAACTTCGGCTTTCAGTTATTGGACGGTTTTATCGAATCTTCATGAGGTTATTGACACATTTTTCGATAACAATATGGTTATGTCAGATAATGAGAAAGTGAGAGCGAATCGATTAGCTTTATTAAAGAGAATCAACGATATGACCTTACCTTTCGCTCACTTTGATGCCTTAGTTATTAAATAAGAGAGAAGACACTAAAGCAGAAATAACTGCGTTTCTGCTTTAGTTAAATGGATTACTCATTGCAGGATAGAAGGAGTATGAACGTTCGATGTTTAAACGATTTTTTTCCTATTATAAACCTTATAAAAAGTTATTCACTTTAGATTTTTCATCTGCTACTCTAGTGGCCATTTTAGAATTAGCTTTTCCTATCATGGTCCAGCGAGTGGTGGATAATATTCTACCTACCGGCAATTGGAATCTGATTGTCATGGTTTCAATCGGCTTACTGCTAGTTTATGCCGTGAATACCGCTCTGCATTACATCGTTACTTATTTTGGACATAAACTCGGTACAAATATTGAAACAGATATGAGAAGGGACCTGTATAATCATATTCAGGAACAATCTTTTTCTTATTTTGACAACCGAGAAACAGGTAAACTCATTACCCGTTTTACTTCGGACTTGTTTGAGATAGCAGAAGTGGCTCACCATGGACCGGAAGATGTCTTCATCACAATCTTCACCCTGCTGGGAGCATTCGGCCTAATGTTAAGTGTCCACGTCCCTCTAGCCATTATGACCTTTGTTCTAGTCCCATTTATCGCCTTAGCATTAGGGTTTTTCAATAAAAAGATGACTCAAGTCAATACACGCATCTATGATGATTTAGCCATGTTCAGTGCCGGCATTGAAGCGTCAGTGGGCGGGGTGCGAGTGGTTCAGGCATTTTCAAATGAAGACCATGAAAAAGGCCGCTTTGCAAAATTGAATCAGGCCTATAGAAAATCTAAATATATGTTCTACAAAACAATGGCCATCAGTCATTCCTATAATTACTTTTTTATTCGTTTGATTAGTCTGTTTGCTTTATTCTTTGGCGCTTATTTTGCCATTCAGGGACAAATCAGTTATGGCGATCTCGTTGCCTTTATATTATTTGCGAACGTCTTTGTTCGACCGATTGAAAAAGTCAATACAATGATTGAAAGTTACCCTAAAGGCTTTGCGGGGTTCAAACGTTTAATAGAAGAATTGAATATTAAACCGGATGTCCAAGACACGTCTTATGCTACAGATGTAGCTGAATTAAAAGGAAATATCGAATATGAAAATGTATCATTTAGCTATGAAGAAAACCAGCCTATCTTAGAAAATATTAACTTGTCCATTAAAGCGGGGGAAACCGTGGCTTTTGTAGGACCAAGTGGAGCAGGAAAGACAACGATATGTAATTTACTGCCACGTTTCTACGATATCACTTCTGGTAAATTATCGGTTGACGGCTATTCTGTTAAAGAAATCACACTGAATTCTTTGAGAGAACAAATCGGTGTAGTGCAGCAAGATGTCTTTTTATTCCCAGGGACCATCAAAGAAAATATCTTATATGGCAAACTGGATGCAATAGACGAAGAAGTGGAGAAGGCAGTTAAAATGGCCAATTTAGAAGATGTTGTTAATCAATTGCCGAATGGTTTAGAAACGGTTGTTGGAGAACGCGGCGTCAAAATGTCTGGTGGACAAAAGCAACGGCTATCGATAGCGCGAATGTTCTTGAAAAATCCGCCTATTCTTATTTTGGATGAAGCGACATCCGCTTTAGACACTGAAACAGAACAGGCTATTCAAGAAGCTTTGGATTCCTTATCTGAAGGCAGAACCACCTTAATTATTGCCCACCGTCTGGCTACCATTAAAAATGCTGACAGAATTGTGGTTGTGGCTGATAAAGGCATTTCAGAAGAAGGCAGTCATGAGGAGTTAATGGCCAATGACGGACCATATAGAGCTTTATATGAGGCTCAATTCGCTTCATAATTTAGTAAAGGAGGAAGAAAAATGGATGCGGACAAACGAAGAGAACAGATAGCGGCTCTTTTAAGAAAGAGTAGTGAACCGGTTGTTGCCCGAACATTAGCCAAGCATTTTGATGTCAGTCGGCAAGTCATTGTGGGGGACATTGCCTTACTCAGAGCATCAGGACTGGATATTTTTTCTACGCCTAAAGGGTATGTGATGCGTGAAGCAAGACAGAAGGATCCCACCGTTCAGTTAGTCTGCATTCATTCCCCTGAAGAGACAAAAGAAGAACTGTATACAGTGGTGGACAATGGCGGTGAAGTCCTGGATGTCTTAGTCGAGCATCCGGTTTACGGTGTGATGCGGGGGGAATTAAACATTTCCAGTCGCTTGGAAGTGGATGAATTTATCAAAAAAATTGAAATTCATGACACTTCCTTACTCTCTGCTTTGACAGAAGGGATTCATACGCATACCATAGCCGCTAAAAGTCAGACACTCCTAGATAAAATTGAACAAGAGCTGAAAATGAAGGGGTTCCTCTACCAGTAAGTATTGACTTCTCCTTTAATTGTAGTATAATCTAAAAGGTGTCAAGACACCTGTATACATAACTAAAGGAGAGGTTTCCTATAAAAAAGAATAGTACACTACGTCTAACTACAACGGCTTTACTCACAGCTATAGCTATAGCTATTCCAATGGTCATGCCTATAAAAGTGTTGATTGAGCCGGCATCCTTTACATTAGCCAGTCATGTTCCTATATTTTTTGCTATGTTCTTTTCACCTGCAGTCGCTGTGTCCGTGTCCATAGGCTCAGCTGTTGGTTTTTTACTAGCTGGTTTTCCAATCATTATTACTTTAAGAGCTCTTAGTCACGTTGTCTTTGCGCTCATTGGTGCGCTTTATTTAAGGAATAGAAGAGAAAGTTTGCTCGCTTCCCCAATGAAGAGCCAATTCTTTTCATTTTGGATTGGGCTCATTCACGCAATGGCAGAAGTGACTGTGGTTTCTTTATTTTTCTTCGGACTAATACCCGGAGCAGATTATCAAGATGGCTTTTTTTATGCCGTGTTTCTACTAGTAGGGGTAGGGACTGTCATCCATAGCATGGTCGACTTTTTCTTGGCCCAGGTGGTATGGAAAAGCTTAGGCAGACGAATGACACGATTAGCCAAACAAATTTAATAAGAGAGAGAAAAGAATCACGTTTTAAGGATCATCCTTAATGCGTGGTTCTTTCTCATGTTATATAAGCAGGATGGTTGTCACATGGAAAGATTGTTGCTATCCTATGTTTTCACTGGTGTTTTCTGATATTTACATTCCTCACCAGAAATGGTATACTAATCCTTGATTAAGATAGGGAAAGTATGCTTTAATTTGAAAAAACCAGACAGGGATAATCATGAAGGGGGATGAAGATGTATAGAATACCAGATGAGACACTAACGGCTATTCGGGAACAAGCGGACATTGTTCAAGTTGTTTCTCAATATCTTCAACTTAGAAAATCAGGTCAAAACCATTTTGCATCCTGTCCTTTTCATGATGATAAAACACCCTCTTTCTCTGTGAGTGAGAAAAAGCAGATTTATCATTGTTTCAGTTGTGGAAGAGGAGGAAATGTTTTTAGCTTCCTTCAAGAAATGGAAGGTTTATCCTTTGTTGAAGCTGTTGGAAAAACAGCGGAATTAGCAGATATTCAAGTCGATCACTCTATTTTCGATAGAGCCAAAGAAAATCAGCCAGCTGAAAATTCCACTAAAGGAAAACTGCTGACCTTATATGAGAAAGCTGAACACTTCTACCACCATATACTAGTCAATACTCAAGCAGGTGAAGCAGCCTATAACTATTTACTGGATAGAGGATTGACGAAAGAAAGTATTGAAACCTTTAAAGTGGGCTATTCACCCCCTCAGAGGGAAGCACTTAAAATGTACTTGGAAAATGAAAAACTAGATAACCCGGAAATGCTCACAAAATCAGGATTGTTTTCTGATAGAGATGACGGAGTATTCTATGATCGTTTTTCCAATCGAATCATATTCCCTATCAAAGATGCGCGAGGGCAAACAGTTGCTTTTTCCGGACGGGCATTCGAGCAAGAACACCAAGAATCCGTGCATACAGCTAAATACTTGAACAGTCCAGAGACAGAGTTGTTTAATAAGCGACGTATTTTATTTAACTACGATAAAGCACGTGCCAGTATTAGGAGAGAAGGAGAAGTGATTCTCTTTGAAGGCTTTATGGATGTTATCTCAGCATGGCAAGTAGGCGTTAAAAACGGCATTGCAACCATGGGAACCAGTCTAACGGAAGAACATGTCAGAGCACTGGATAAAGTGACTAGTGAGATTGTATTAGCCTTTGACGGAGATAATGCTGGGCTGGAAGCTACCAAGCGTACCATTGATTTCTTAACCCAAGAAACGCCTTTTACGATTAACATCGCTACTTTTCCTGAAAAACTAGACCCTGATGATTATATACAGGAAAAAGGGGTTGAAGCATTTAAAGAATTTTTATCCCATGGAAGAGACACTTTAATGAGTTTTCTCATGAAGTATCACCGAAATGGATTGAATTTAAAAAATGAAAGTGGCCGCTTGAAGTATATTGAAATTATTTTAAAAGAACTCACGCGAGTAACCTCAGCGGTTGAGAGAGAGCTCTATTTAAATCAGCTGCAAGATGAATTTGAAATTTCTGCGGACTCCTTAAAAGAACAAATGCATCAGTATATTCAGGAGCAACAGACCCAAAGAAGAAACCAGCGTCAGAAAGAAAAAGAAAAAAGAGAGCGTCCAACTACAAAAAGTATAATTGTCCATCAAAACAAACCCAAAATGACCACTGTTTTAAGAGCAGAGAAAGCCTTGCTCCATCGTTTGTTTACTCATGACGAGGTGTGGCATATACTGGAATCATCAGAAAAAGAGCTGACTTTTACAACAGAGGAAAACCAGCTTCTCTTCTTATTGTATGACGACTATTATCATTCCCATGATCATCCGTCCGTTCAGGCATTCATGGACTTTTTACCTGATGAAAAGCTGAAAAGCAAAGTGACTGAAATCATGCTGCTTTCATTATCTGATGACATTGAGAATGGAGAAATAGAAGATTACATTCATGTCATATGCGATCGGTACCCATTGGAAGATCGGTTAAAGCAGAAGCAAGAAGAACTAAAAACAGCAGAAAGAAATGGCGATAAAGAAAAACAGCAATCTTTAACGATAGAAATCATTAATTTGTATCGCCAGTTAAAAAATAAATAAATCTATTCAGGAGGCATGTCATTTTATGGCAAAATCAACGAAGCAAAAATCCCAACAGCCTGACGAAAAATATGAATTAGCTCTTGTTCGTTATGTGAAAGAATTGAAGAAGAATAAACAACAAACCGTCTCTTATGTGAAATTAACAGACGATTTAGCGGAACCCTTTGGTCTTGAAAAAGAACAAATGGATGAGATGATTCAGAAATTTGAAGATGAGGGTATTGGAGTCGTAGACGAAGACGGCAATCCTCTTGCGAAACAGTTAAACAAAGAAGAAGAAGCGGCTGAAGAAGCTAAAAAAGAAGAAATGATAGCTCCTCCTGGTGTGAAAATAAATGACCCAGTCCGTATGTATTTGAAAGAAATCGGACGAGTGGACTTATTAAGCGCTGAAGAAGAAGTCTCATTAGCTAAGCGTATTGAATCGGGAGATAATACAGCGAAACAGGAATTAGCAGAAGCTAACTTACGTTTAGTGGTGTCTATTGCGAAACGTTATGTGGGCCGCGGTATGAGCTTTTTAGACCTCATCCAGGAAGGGAATATGGGTCTTATGAAAGCTGTTGAGAAATTCGATTACGAAAAAGGATTTAAATTCTCAACTTATGCAACATGGTGGATTCGCCAGGCGATTACCCGTGCGATTGCTGACCAGGCACGTACGATTCGTATCCCTGTGCACATGGTGGAAACCATTAACAAACTTGTGCGTATTCAAAGACAACTCCTTCAAGATTTAGGGCGAGAACCAACACCTGAAGAGATTGGGGCAGAGATGGATTTGCCTACCGAAAAAGTGAGAGATATTCTAAAAATTTCCCAAGAGCCTGTTTCTTTAGAAACACCTATTGGAGAAGAAGACGATTCTCATTTAGGGGACTTTATTGAAGATAACGATGCAACCAGCCCGTCAGATAATGCGGCTTATGAGCTGCTTAAAGCAGAACTAGAAGATGTACTCGATACCTTAACTGACCGAGAAGAAAACGTGTTGCGTCTAAGATTTGGATTGGACGATGGGCGTCAGCGAACATTAGAAGATGTAGGAAAAGTATTTGGCGTAACAAGAGAACGTATCCGTCAGATTGAAGCCAAAGCTCTACGTAAACTCCGTCACCCGAGCCGTTCGAAACAATTGAAAGATTTCCTAGAATAATTTTAAATAGCGAATAGAATAATTAAAGTGAAGCGACAAAAACTCTGTAAAGGAAAAGTTCTTGTCGCTTTTCTTTGCATTCCTGTCACATTTTTGATATACTATTTTAGGCATGTTCAGTTAATGAAATACGCTATTTGCATAAAATAAACTAAAATTCGGAAGGTGACTATATATGAAAATCAATGCAAAGTTACGAACTGAAACAGGAACATCTGCTTCAAAAAAAGCGAGAGTTGAAGGGTTCATTCCTGCAGCTATCTACGGTAAACAAGTAGAATCTGTATCAGTTTTAGTCAAAAGAAAAGAATTAGAAGATACACTTCGTAAAGTAGGAGCGAACGGTGTATTTAAAGTAGAAGTAGATAATGGCGATACTTATCAAGTCTTTGTTAAAGAACAATCTACTGCAGCTGTTAAGCCGCTTATCTATCACGTAGACCTACTTGCATTCGCAGAAGGCGAAAAAGTAAACATGACTATCCCTGTTTACATTTCAGGTGAAGAGAACATTGATGAAGGATATGTTTCTCAGTCCATCTCTGAATTGGAAGTTAACGTAGCTCCAGCAGAAGCTCCAACTGACTACACAGTTGACGTATCTAACTTAGAAATCGGAGATACATTAGCTGTTTCTGATATTGAGTTAGGTGACGGTGTTGAATTGCTTACAGATGAAACACAAACGGTTGTATCTGTATCTGCACCAGACGCAGTTGAAGAAGAGACTGAAACAACAGACGAAATGCCTGAACCAGAACTTATTGGATCAGAAGACGAAGAAGAAGAGTAAGCTAATAGTTGAAGCCTCAAGAACAGGTTCAGTCCTGTCCTTGAGGTTTTTCTTATTCTTATTCTATTCCCCTTAGAGAGGCCCTCAAGTCATAATAATAGTTTTCATAGTCCTTACATTCTATAATGGACACTAGAAGAGACTTATTTTATATAACTTGACTAGTGGGAGGAATGGCGTATGGAAAACAGAGACAAGACAGTTGTTGGCAGCTATGCAAGTCAGGAAGAAGCAATGGAGAAAGTTAAATCCTTACAGTTAGAAGGGTACCGTAAAGAGGATATCATCGTATACTCTAAGCATTTCATGGAAGATGAAGTTGGTTCGGATGCAACAGCTATTCAGGCTGAGGATTCTGATTACAAGGATGATGATAAAGAAGACCACCGTTCAGCATGGGATAAGATTAAAGATGCCTTTACCCCTGACTCTTATGACTACAATTCTGATGATAACCAGCCGGATCATATGGAATCAGAAGATATTCTTTATCCCTATAGAGAGGATATACAAAAAGGGCACGTCGTCATTGTGACTCAAAACTTCAGTGGAGAGCAGGAAAATGATGACAATTTTGACAGTTCAGGAGCTATGGTGAGTCGCAATAGAGTAGAAAATCCTGAAATGGGTTCTGCTACAGACCATGATCCGTTAACTGATGGACGAGAGTTTGATCGGGCAAGTGAACAGGACAATCAAAAGAGACAGTAAGACCTTTTAAGAGCTTATTTTCCCAATAGGAGTAGGCTCTTTTTCATGTATAATTATGAAAACTTCTTTTCAATCTATCTGAAAAACTGGTAAACTATCTCATCTTTAACACCCAAAACCCCGATAAATCCCTACACTAAGGGATTTACCGGGGTTTAAAAATGCT
>NZ_BAAACW010000142.1:0-11182 GCF_039521845.1 Alkalibacterium iburiense | reverse complement strand
TAATGGACATAAGGAATCCCTCCTGGAGTACGTGTCTTAGTCGACAACCTAATTGTACCATATGGGGGGGGCCTTTTTTCTATGTTTTAAAAAAGTTGATTTATCAGGTGTTAAACACGACAAATAATTATGAAATTGGCTCAGGCATACATTTATTGAAAAGCAGGAGAGTCTTATTTATACCAAGATAGATATGTCTATAGAAAAGCAAATCATTACAAGTTATTTTACTTCAAAAATATATATCGTGAAAACCGTTTTTAGAAATCAGAAAAATAGTAACTATAATAAATTAATTGTTAATAAAACTTTGAAAAGGAGTCTTTCAATGAATGTAAAGCAATTAGTAAATAAAGCTTTAAACGATGGAGAAGGTATTTTAAGACTTGCACCTACTTGGGTACCAAGGTCCTTTTGTAGACCGGGAAAAAGAATCAAATTGCATCCTGATGATTATTTTATTCTAGGTGCTCGTGGAGGTATAGATGAAAGGTGGTTATCATCTACTACCTGGGCAGAGAATGGGGCAAATACTCCTGAGGACGAAGGGCTAAGTTATATTATTGTAGATGAATATGGTAAAGAACGAGTCTTATTAAGAGATGCTATAGAACTTTTTGGTAAAGAAATAATAGGTGAGTTTTTGTGGGAAAAGTACCGAGGCTGGGCAATGTATTCTAAATTTTTTGATAATGCTGGTCCCTTGCCTCATCATTTACATCATGACGATGAGTACGCAGAATTAGTAGGCGCGAAAGGCAAACCAGAAATGTATTTTTTCCCATCTCAAATGAATAATCATGGTGGTGAATTCCCCTTTACATTCTTTGGTTTAAACCCAGAAACTACAAAAGAAGAATTACTTGATTCACTTAAAAACTTTTCAAAAGGTGATAATAATATACTAGCTTTATCTAAGGCTTATAAGTTAGAAGTTGATACAGGATGGAATGTAGAACCAGGAGTACTTCATGCTCCAGGTAGCTTATGCACCTATGAACCACAATTTGCATCTGATGTTTTTGCAATGTATCAATCTGTTTTACTAAATGGCCAAATGGTCGATGAAAGTCTTTTATGGAAAAATACACCTAAAGAAGAAATTGGTAATTATCAACATTTAATGAATGTAGTAGATTGGGATAAAAATATTGATCCTGATTTCAGACAAAAAAACTATATGCGTCCTATACCAATAAAATCGAAAGAAGATATGGTTAAAGATGGATATATCGAAGAATGGATTTGTTATAAGACTCGTAATGTTAGCGCAAAGAGATTAACAATCCTGCCAGGAGAAACTGTAAAAATTAAAGATAATGCCCCATATGGATTAATATGTATTCAAGGACATGGCACTTTTGGTAAATGGCCGATTGAATCGCCAACACTCATAAGATACGGTCAGCTAACCCATGATGAGTATTTTGTTACCGAAAAAGCTGCCAAAAATGGAATAGTTATTACTAATCCTTCTGCTAGCGAACCAATTGTAATATTAAAGCACTTCTCAGATAACCCCGACTTAGAATTAATAGGGTGAAATATTAATTAATTTTTGTTACATTACTATATTGTTTAAGACACGCATATCAGAATATTGGTTAATAAAATCAAGAATTTTAAGAGTATATTCTTAACCACTATATTATTAAGAATTATTAAACTATTTATTATAAAAGTTAGCAGATAATCAGCTAATCACACAAAAATCAAAAAAGGACGTGCTAGTTAATGGTCAGGAATAAGATGTATTATGGAGCGTGTGTCTACCCTGAATTGTGGTCAGACGAAGTAATGGTCAAGGATTATGACTTGATGCAAGAAATTGGAATGAATCTTGCACGGATGGGGGAGTTCACTTGGTCTACTTTTGAACCCAATCCTGATGAGTTCGATTTTTCTATCCTAGAACGCTCTTTAGAACTGACAAAAGAAAGAGGAATTGATGTAGTTATCTGTACACCGACTCCTACTCCTCCGATCTGGATGACGCATAATCATCCTGAAAGGCTTCATGTGGATAAAAATGGAACGCGTATGATACATGGGTCTAGACAGCATATTTGTAGTAACAATGCCTATTTTAGAGAACGGGCAAATATTTTTGTTGATAAAATGATGGAAGTCGTCAAAAAATACGACCATGTTATAGCCGTACAATTAGATAATGAATTCAAATGTCATGTCGATCAATGTTTCTGTGAAAATTGTAAAAACTTATGGCACCAGTGGTTGGAGAAGAAATACGAAACGGTATCCAACTTAAATGAGGCATGGGGAACGAAGGTCTGGAGTCAGGAATACCGTCACTTTGAACAAGTGGTTCAACCTTTACCTACGCCGTTTCTCCATAACAGTGCTCTTTTGTTTAATTATAAGCGGTTTCACCATGAAAAGTTGGCCGAATTTATTAAAGAACAAGTGAGTGTGATAAAGAAACATTCTGATATTCCTGTTACACATAATACAGGCATGTTCTTTGATGTGGATAATGAAATGATGGGTCAAGAAATGGACTTTATGAGTTTTGATACCTATACACCAGTAGAACATTATGAAAACTTCGTATTAAACCAAGAAAGATGGCGCTACATTAGAAACGACACGAGAAAAACAATGTTACTCGAAACGAGTACTTCTTACAATGGCCATTTGGAAAATTATGCTGTACCCCATGAGTTAGGTTACGTGGAAGCTGAAGCATTTACCACTTTTGCAGCAGGTACGTCAGCTTTCACTTACTGGTTATTTAGAGGTCAACGATCAGGAAGCGAGCAGCCACATGGTTCAGTTGTCAGTTCCTGGGGAGATAAAACAATTGGTTATGAATCTGTCATGAATGTCAGTCAATTAATCGAGAAGATTGAACCTTTGATATCTGAATCTAATGTAATCGAACCTAAAGTGGCTATTACTTATTCAGATCGAGCAAGAAGTTATATAGATAATGAACATGGTGGAGTATATAACTACAAAGAATTGATGAATGCTTTCCATAAACTGTTCTTAGATCTGAATATCCACAGAAAACTTGTGCCAGAAGGTCACGATTTAAATGAAGTAGATGTTCTCTTTTCTCTGTACATGCATAACTTGTCAAAAGATTATTTGGCACGAGCCACTGAATTTGTAGAAAATGGCGGCACATGGTTTGTTGGCCCAATGTCTGGTGGCCGCACAGAAAATCACTTATGGCATACGGACAATGGCTTAGGTGAATTAGGGGAATTACTTGATATCAAGTCCTCTGTTCAGTTTTATAGCAAGGATGGTCAGATGCAAGGTGAGGCTTTAGGCATGACTTCTGAATTAAATGGGTTAAATACCTTTGTTGAAGTCAGTCAAGAAGCATCTAAAGGAAAAGTCATATCTGATACAGCTAACGGTCAGGCATTCTTAGTAGAAAAAGAGATTGGTAAAGGAAAAATAGTTTATCTAGGTGCACATGTCAATAAAGACTTGATGAAAAAGTTGATTAAAGAGCATACTCGTGACCACCATATTACTGACATCTTGGAAACATCAGATGAAGTTGTTATTTTCAACCGAAGAGGTATTGATTCAAATGAAACTCAATATTGGATGGTCAATCTTTCAAAAGAAGATAAAACTGTTCAATTAAAACAATCATTAGTGGACAAGTTAAATGATAAACAGTTAGATAAAGGCCAATATACATTAAAGCCTTATGATTATATGGTACTAGCCTAGGAATAGAGAGGGAAATTATGTCGTTCTTTTATTTAAATTATCATACTGAAATAAAGTCTGCTCATGATATATCTCAACCGATTAAAAATGCTATAGCCATTTTTAGAAGAGATTTAGAAAAGACCACAATGAATTCACAACAATCTAAACCGAATAAGATTGTTGTGAATAAACCTTCTCCTAATGATTTTTCTCATGCTGAACAATATTCATTAACCTTTAATGATGATTCTACATTGATTATCAATGGTTCAGATGAATTAGGAGTTATATATGCTTTATTATATTTAAGTCAAGAATACCTGGATATTGATCCTTTTTGGTATTGGGCTGACATGGAATTTAAGAAGAAATCAGGCTATGAAGTACCATTAGTTGATTATGTTTCAAGTCCATTCACTATTAAATATAGAGGATGGTTTGTAAACGATGAAGTATTTTTGATTGGATGGAAAAAAGAGTTAGGTTACCCACCTACAGAAGAAGTATGGCGTCCAGTTTTTGAAACCTTACTTCGTCTCGGTGGAAATATGGTTTTACCTGGTACGGATCTTCCGCTTGGTATACAAGAAGACTTAGCTGCTGACTATGGATTGTATTTAACTCATCATCATGCCCAACCCTTAGGTGCAGAAATGTTCAAACGAGCTTTTCCAGATAAAAAAGCTAGTTATAAAGAGAATAGTGATTTATATATCAAATTGTGGACAGAGGCAATACAACGCCAAAAAGATAAAAAAGTTGTATGGGCTCTCTCTTTTAGAGGGCAGGGAGATGCTCCTTTCTGGGAATCAGATCCAGAATTTAATACACCTGAAAAACAGGGAGAGTTAATTAGCGAGGTTTTAAGAACGCAATATTCATTAATTAAAGATGTGCAACCTGATGCTGTTTGCAGCGTGAATTTATATGGTGAAATTTCAGAACTGTATAAAAATGGTTTCATATCGCTACCGGAAGATGTTATAAAGATTTGGGCTGATAATGGGTTTGGGAAAATGGTGTCGAGGAGAAATGGCAACACAGATAACAGAATCTCTTCTATGCCTGAAAATGAGGAAAAAGAAGGCGTTTATTATCATATAACATTCCATGATCTTCAGGCTTCCAACCATATTACCATGTTTCCTAATCGTCCAGAGTTAGTAAAAAATGAATTTGATGCTATTCTAAATAATCATGCTAATGACTACTTGCTTTTAAATGTCGGCAATATTCGCATGCATACTTACTTTATCGACTTAGTAGCTAATATTTGGAAGGATAAAGAAGTATCTGTTCCCAGTCACTTATCCTCTTATGTTGATCGCTTGTTTAACTCAAGTAGGAGTAGTATAAAAGAATTACTAAAGGATTTTCACAAAGCTTCTTTTTCATTTGGGGAACAGGATGACCAACATGCCGGTGATCAGGTCTATCACTTTACTGCAAGAAGAATGATCGCTCACGTTTTATCACCTAAAAGAGGAGAACCTCTTGAAAAACTATATTGGTTAACAGGTAAGGTATCATTTAAACAGCAAGTAAACTTCATCTTGAAGAAAGCGACTGACACATTACCAGAACTTGAACATCTAGTTAATTTAAGTTCAGAAATAAAACAAAACTTAAGCAAAGAAGAAAAAACTAGATTTAATGATCTGATAGGTTTTCAGATTGATGTTCTTTACAGTAGTTGCCGAGGGCTCATTCATTTACTAGACGCAATTCTGGATTTTAAGAAAGAAGAGATGCCTGTAGCTTTTGTGAAAGCGTCAAAATCATTATGGGATTTTGAGAAAAGTCTAGAGGCATTAAAGCAATGTGAGCATGGAAAGTGGCAAGACTTTTACAGGGCAGATTGGTTAACAAATATCGAATTAACTTGTGAAAATGTATCCCTTTACCGTGGCTTCCTGCGTATTCAAGGGGATCAAGTTGTCTATTTTAACTGGTACAAAGAATATCTGATGCCAGATACCGAAAAGCATATTTACCTTGAAAATACTCATCGAAATCCCCTTTCAGATGACGATCTAGCTTTAAGACTAAAAGAATACTTTAAGTTATAGAATATAAATCTCATCTAAATATATCTTACTTTAGATGAGATTTTATTCTAATTTCCATTGAAGATATAAAATGATAGCGCTATACTAAAGAGAGAGCCTTTTTAAATATGAGTCAGAATAGGAGAAAAGAATGAGTAAAACTTTTGAAATTAAAGATGATTTTTATCTTAATAATGAACCCGTTCAAATTATTTCAGGAGCCATGCATTATGTGAGAGTCGTCCCTGAATACTGGGAAGACAGGTTATTAAAAATCAAAGCCATGGGCTGCAACACTGTTGAAACGTACGTACCATGGAATGCACATGAACCTGAAAAAGGGGAATTTTGCTTTACTGGTATGTATGACTTAGTTAAGTTTATAAAATTAGTTGACAAGCTGGATCTTCACTTAATACTCAGAATTTCACCATATATATGTGCAGAATGGGAATTTGGCGGTCTGCCTTATTGGTTACTAAAAGATAAGGACATGAGAGTACGTTCAACTTATGAGCCTTTTATGACTCATGTCGAAGACTATTTCAGTGAAATCATTCCTATGATTAGTGAGTATCAAATACATAAAAATGGTCCAATTATTTTAGTGCAAGTAGAAAATGAGTATGGATATTTTAGTAATGAGAAATCATATATTAAAAATATATCCGAATTGTATACAAAGTACGGAATTGAAGTTCCCTTAGTCACCTCGGATAGTACCCGTGCCAGTATTATGAACGCTGGGAAATTACCAGAGGTCGCAATGCCTACAGTAAATTGTGGAGCTAACTTAAAAGAAAGATTATCTATTTTGGATGAGATTAATCCTGGAAAGCCTAAAATGGTCATGGAATTCTGGATTGGATGGTTTAATATTTGGGGCCATCCTACTCAACAAGAAAGACCACTGGATCCTATATTAAAAGATTTAGAAGACATTCTTGAAATGGGTCATGTGAACATTTATATGGCTCATGGCGGAACAAACTTTGGATTCATGAATGGGTCAAATTACTATGAAAGAGAAAAGGATGGCTACTTTATAGATGAGTATGCTCCGGCAACAACGTCATATGATTATGGTGCGCCGATTTCAGAAGATGGCTCTTTAAACCACCGATTCTATTCTATTCAAAAGGTTATTCATGAATCAACCGGAAAGGATATAGATCATACTCAATCACTTAATAATGCTATAAAAGGAAAGTATGACAAGGTGACTGTAAAGCAAAAGGTCAGCTTATTTTCCTGTCTGGATGATTTGTCACAACCGACGTCATCATCCTATCCGCTAACAATGGAAGAATTGAATCAGGATTACGGGTATTTATTATATGAATCGGAAATTGATGCTGTTTCTGAAGAACAATCCATAAAATTAATTGATGTTAACGATAGAGCTCAAGTGTATTTAAATAATGAATGGCAATTTAGCAGCTATCTGAATGACTTTAATTTAAAAAGAAAATTGAAATTAAATAAAAACGAAAAAAACAATTTGAAGATTTTAGTTGAAAATATGGGCAGAGTTAATTTTGGACCTTATATGAATCAACAGCGAAAAGGGATAAGTGGAGCGGTCATGTTGGATGAATATCAGCAAACTGGCTGGACCCATTACCCTTTAAATATGAAAAACATTGAAAAAGTAGATTTTGATAAGCCTTATATTAAAGGTCAGCCTGCATTTTACCAGTTTAATTTAACTATCAGTGACCCAAAGGATACCTATATGTATCTTCCTGAGTGGGGCAAAGGAGTTATTTTTGTAAACGGTTTTAATATTGGTCGTTTCTGGGAAAATGGCCCTCAAGAAAGTTACTATGTTCCCGGGCCGTTACTTAAAGAAGGCAACAATGAGATTATTATTTTTGAAAGTGAAGGAAAAGCAACTGATACAATTTACTTTATAGATGAACTAAAACTTAAAAAGGGAGAATAAGATGTCAGATAAACAAGTGCAATTAGAATATTTAAACAGAGGGTTAATTGCTGTTAAGACGGATGATGGAATTCTAGTCAGATGGCGAATAACGATTGATGAATTTTCAGAAACGTATTATGAACTCTATAGAGATGAAGAGTTAATAGCAACGTTAACGAAAGAAGAAAATAGCAACTACTTAGATACTGATGGAACACTTGATAGCCAATATCATGTGCAATCTTTTAATGGAGAGCAAGTAAACACCTCAGAAACCGTTCAAGTATTAGAGAATCCATTCTTTGACATTCCTATGGATAAGCCTGAGGGAGGAGTCACTCCTGATGGAATAGAATACAGTTATACAGCTAACGATTTGTCAGTTGGAGACGTAAATGGGGATGGTATTTATGAAATTTTCGTTAAGTGGTATCCAACAAATGCGAAAGATAACGCACACTCCGGACATACGGGCAACACATTAATAGATTGTTACACACTTACAGGTGAAAAATTGTGGCGCATTGATTTAGGAAGAAATATACGATCAGGCGCTCACTATACACAGTTTTTAGTATTCGATTATGATGGAGATGGCATCGCTGAAATGGTGTGTAAGACAGCTGATGGAACCATTGATGGCACTGGGAATGTAATTGGCGATAAAGAGAAAGATTATAGAAATAGTGAAGGTTTTGTTGGAGAGGGTCCAGAGTATTTAACCTTATTTGATGGGAAAACCGGAGCAGCCCTGGACACTATTCCTTATAACCCTCCTCGAGGGGAGCCGGGTAGCTGGGGAGATTACGAGTGGAACAGAGAAGATCGTTACCTAGGTGGCGTGGCGTATTTAGATGGAGAAAAACCAAGTGCTATTGTCTGCCGAGGGTATTATACACGAGCAGTGGTTGTTGCCTATGATGTTATTGATAAAAAACTTGTTGAAAAATGGACAATAGACTCTGATCAAGGCTATCCTGAATTAGCAGGGCAAGGTGCACATTCCTTAAGTATTGCAGATGTTGACCAAGACGGGTATGACGAAATCATTTATGGTGCGGCAGTCATTGATCATGATGGTACATTACTTTACTCAACAGGTATAGGTCACGGCGATGCGCTTCATGTAGGGAATTTTGACATTGAACGTGATGGCTTAGAAATATTTATGACGCATGAACAAACACCTAATGAACACGGTTTTGAAATTCATGATGCAAAAACAGGAGAGATACTGTTTAGTATTCCGTCTCCCGATGAGGATATTGGGCGTGGAGTTGCGGCTGATATAGACCCTCGTTATAAAGGCGTTCAGTTGTGGGGGTATGCTCCAGAAGGTCCTTTACGCGTTAAGGGGACTGAAAGTTATTACACTGTTAAAGGTGAAGTTATTGATGGTCCTATATTACCAGCTAATTTTGTTATTTGGTGGACAGGAGATCTGGGTAGAGAAATTCTTGATCACGAATACAATCCTGAAACAGGAGATGGTGTTGGAACGATATTAAAATGGGATTGGGACAACAAGAAGATTGATACTCTGTTATATGCAGAAGGTACAAAATCGAATAATTATACAAAAGGAAATCCTAATTTACAAGCCGATTTATTCGGAGACTGGCGTGAAGAAGTCATTTGGCGATTGGATGATTCGAGTGCATTACGTGTATTTACGACATCTTACTATTCTAAACACCGGTTTTATACTTTAATGCATGACAAAATGTACCGAGTCGCTATAGCTTGGCAAAATGTTGCGTATAATCAACCCCCTCATCCTAGTTTCTATATAGGGTATGATAAAGAATATATTAATATACCGATGCCTTCATATAAGTTAATAAGAAAACAAGACTAGTTTAATCCCTTTAATAAATAACTAAAGAAAAAATAGATATTTGATTATATGAAACCCTTCATATAATAACTAGAAGTTTCTTGCTAACCTCATTTTTTTTAGATATATGAAATCAGTTAATTTATTGAAACTTGAACTTTTTTGCGAGCTGTTATTAACGTCAATGTCACATTTTAGCGAAGATAATATATTTTTTTAAAAAAGTACAATAAAGAAATATTGTAATAATGTAGAAATCTAACTTATTATTTCATATACTGATGATAGTGCTTACATAGAAGTATCGGAAGATAGAACTGATTTTCCATACTAATGTTAGGAGGAATTTTATACTATAAAAAAACTTTAAGTTATCTTATTTTTGTATCTCAATTAATGGTTAATTTTCTTAAGTAGTAAAGTAATTATAGAGGAGAGTACTGATGACTGAACAAAAACTTGATAAAAATTTAATTACAGAAAAAATTGATTTATTAGCTAAGAACCTATCAAATATAAAAGATGAAACAGGAGAATATCTTCTAAACTTTAATGGTCTAATAGTAGATGATAAGAGTTGGCATGTCTGGAATTGGCCTCAAGGGGTTGGTTTGTACGGATTATTTGCCTACTATAAATTTACACAAAATAAAGATGCCAAAAGTATTTTAGATGAATGGTTCAATCAGCGTATACTTGAGGGCTCCCCTCCAAAGAATGTGAATACAATGGCACCCTTACTAGCTATGGCCTTTCTTTACGAAGAAGGTAATAATAACTATAGACCTTATCTAGAACAATGGGCAGATTGGGTAATGTATGATATGCCAAGAACTGAAGAAAATGGTCTACAACATATGACATATAGCTCTGTTCATGATGGACAACTATGGGCTGACACCCTAATGATGTCGGTTCTTCCATTAGCTAAGATAGGTCTGCTTTTAAATAAGCCAGAGTATGTAGAAGATGCAAAAAAACAATTTTTAATACATACTAAGTACTTGGCTGATAAAAAAACTGGACTATGGTTCCATGGTTGGAATTTTAATGGTCATCATAATTATGCAAATGCTTTATGGGGTCGTGGAAATTGCTGGGCAACTATTTCTATACCAGAGATTATAGACATCTTAAATTTAAAGCCTGGTGATCATATGTACGATTTTTTAGTTAGTACTTTGAATCGTCAAATAAAGACATTAAAAGAATTACAGGACGATAGTGGAATGTGGCATACTTTATTGGATCATCCTGATTCATATTTGGAATCCTCAGCTACTGCTGGGTTTGCCTTTGGAATTTTAAAAGGTATACGGAAAAGGTATGTATCTAAAGAGTTTTTACCAGTAGCAGAAAAAGCAATAAGAGCTATAATAAATAACATTAATGATGATGGTGCAGTAGAAAATGTTTCCGTAGGTACAGGGTTGGCAGAAGACTTAAATTACTATAAATCAATTAAAGTAACCACTATGCCATATGGACAATCACTGGCAATATTAGCATTAACTGAGTATTTGTATACCTTTGCATAACTATAATCAAAAGCCCCTTGTTCATTTAAAAACAAGGGGTTATTGCTAGAAAATTTTACATTAAGTAACTCAAGTTTTGCAGTTAAAAAATAGCCTTTGACCCTTGGTGTCATTGACTTGGTACCGATTATTATGC
>NZ_BAAACW010000141.1:0-2902 GCF_039521845.1 Alkalibacterium iburiense | reverse complement strand
ACTCCCACTTATGTTAATCAGAGGAAGTATTTCTCTTTTTTTCTTGTTTTTTCATAAAACTTTTTACACTACCAACGATTACTTACAAAGTCTATAATGCTAATAGTCACGAATAAGACGATTAAGATCATCATGAGTCGGTCATAACGGAAAAAGCTCATATTACGATTGAGTAATTGCCCAATTCCTCCAGCACCAATAAATCCTAAAACTACAGAGGCCTTCACATTCATTTCTAAAACATAAAGCGTGTATGATGCATAATAAGGTAAAATTTGAGGCATGACGCCGTAGTGTATAACCTGAAGGAGATTTCCTCCACTTGCTGTTATGGCATCCAGCGGACCTTGATTAATGCCTTCAGTCGTTTCACTTAACATCTTGGCCAATATACCTGAGGTGAAAATAGTCAGAGCAATAATCCCCGAAACAGATCCCATACCTAGAAAGGCAACGACGAGAATGGCTAAAATGAGATCTGGAATGGTTCTTAAGAAATTTAAGGCATTTCGCACGACTCTGTATAAGCGTGGATTCTTGTTTATATTATTGGAGGCTAAAAATGTCAAAGGTAAAGCAACAATAGCTGCAAACGTAGTGGATAATAAAGCAATATTCCATGTCTCTACTAAATACTCAAAACTCGTAGAAAAGTAGCTCCAATCTGGTGGGAGAAAGTCTGTGAAAATCATGTCCCATAAGATGGCAAAACCTCGAATAAGGTTGGCCGGGTCGGCGTCTGTTGCAAAGAGTGAAGCAATGTATAAAAGGATAACCACCGCAATCGTGATAACTGTTCGTATGACAAACTTTCTGGAAACAATAGATATTTTATCATTAGATGGTGTCTTTTTATTCGTCATCGTCTTCATCCCCTCGCAAATCATCTTCACGAATTGGACGGTCATATATTTGCTCAAAGGTTTCTTTCGTTACTTGTGATACGGGTCCATCGAATACTACTTCGCCGTCACGCATGCCGATAATACGGTCTGCATATTCCATTGCCATATCGATGAAGTGTAAGTTTACAATGGTTGTCAAATTGTCTTCTTTAGATATACGTCTCAAGTCTTTCATTACTTTATGAGAAGTTGGCGGATCTAGAGAGGCGACAGGTTCATCGGCCAGAATAACTTTGGGTTGTTGTGTGACGACTCGTGCTATACTGACTCGCTGCTGCTGGCCGCCACTTAACTGATCAGCTCTGACGTAAGCTTTATCTTTAATGCCTACACGGTCTAAATTATCCATCGCTAGTTTTAAATCTTCTTGAGGGAAAATACCAAGTAGACTTTTGAGTGTTCCCGTGTGTCCTAAACGACCAGCCATAACGTTGCGTAATACAGATAAACGTTTAACTAAGTTGTAGTCCTGGAAGATCATGCCCACTTTTGTTCGAAGCGATCGTAATTTATTATCTTTCAAGAAAGTAACGTCTTCGCCATCTACAATTAATTGTCCACTTGTTGGATTAGTCATTCGATTAATGCTTCTAATGAGTGTGGACTTACCTGCTCCAGACAAGCCAACAACAACCACAAATTCGCCTTCTTCTACAACCAAATTTATATTTTTTAAAGCTTCTAATCCATTCGGATAGGTTAAAGAAAGGTTTTTAAACTCAATCACTACAGTCACCTCATGTCTCTTTCTTTTTAAATTCTGTTTCAATTATGTAGCTACAATGGATAGTACTTTTCCAAAAAAAAGGATGTTTATCCTCTTTACCACTTTCAGTAATTAGATAAACATCCTAACTTACTTCACTTTAACTTAATCAATTAAATCTTCAAAAGCCTCATAGGCATCTCGAACGATGTCATATTCTGAATCTTCAGCGGGTTCAATACCATCCCACTCATAGATTTCATGCATGGCTTGTAAAGCTTCTTCATTGTCTTCCATTGATAGGAAAGCATTGGTAATGTCTTCTTTAAGGTCGTCAGGCATGCCACCATATAATGAAACTGTATCATTTGGTATAGGGTCAGTATAACCGACTACGCGTATCTGGTCTTCAATGTCCTCGATTTCGTCTGACAAGTTTCCTCTTGCATCATCAAAGGTTGTGGCAAAGTCAGCATTTCCATCTAATAACTGCAAAAGAGCATTATCATGTCCTTGTACTTCTAAGTGCTGAAACTTCCCTTCTAAGTCGTCAATTCCTGCGTTTAAGAATTCAACCCCTGGGAACAAGTAACCTGATGTCGAAGAATACCCCGGGAAAGCCCAGACAAGTCCTTCTGAATTCACTAAATCATCAAAATCCTGAATATCCGAATCTGCTGGAACGTTATATTGAGCAACATATGAACCTGACCCAAAACGAATAGATTTAGCGACTACTTCAATATCTCCTCTTTCAGCTGCTTGGACATATCCGAATGCCGGTAAGAAGCCAATTTGAGTTTGACCTGTACGCATCGCTTCAACAAGTCCCACATAATCCGTTGTTACTTGAGCGGTCACAGGTATTCCTAAAGCTTCTTCTAAATAATCAGCCAAAGGTTGAGCGTTATCCGCAATGTTTTCTGCATCAGATGATGGAACAAACCCCATAATTAGTTCCTCATACTCTTCAGTATTCTCTTCGTTAGTTGCTGAATCTGTTGCATTATTATCTTCTGTTGCATCCTCCGCACCACAGGCAGTTAATACTCCAGCAGCCATAAGACTCAAAATCCATTTACTGTACTTTTTCATCTTCAACACCCAAACCTCTCCATTTTAGTTATGTATCAGCGACATTTATAGTTATTAGTTTGTGAATGAATCTTTGGGCTGTCGCTATAAACCCAAGCTATCCATCCATTGTACTGCAAATCTTATTACTCAAGTTTTGCAGTTAAAAAATAGCCTTTGACCCTTGGTGTCATTGACTTGGTACCGATTATTATGC
>NZ_BAAACW010000140.1:0-8123 GCF_039521845.1 Alkalibacterium iburiense | reverse complement strand
TTTAAATTTTTCATGATTTAATTATACCATGAGAGGTGCTTTTTTGTCTCTTTTTAGCATTTTCTTTTCAAATAAAAAGAAGAAAGGGATTTAGCATATAAAGAGCTTGAAGTGTTTTCTTTAACCATGTCTAAGACGGTTTATGATTTAAATGAACGGGTTTATTCACTGGAAAATGAATTAAATATCTCGTCACCTGTTTCAGAGTTACATAATCAAGTCACAACATTGGCAAAGGATAATATTATTTCTTTATTTACAAAAGGCGTGTCTGCTGATGTTATTTCGAAACAATTAGGTATAGAAGAAGCATCCGTCCAACATACCATCGATACTTACATATCAGAGGGCATTTAAAAAGGACAGATAGGAGACGAAAAGATGTCGAAGAAAAATATACGCTTATTAGCATTAGGATTTTTACTCTCTTCTTTATTGATCGTTACATTAAATGGATTATTTCAAACAGAATCAGAAGCATCAGATAGGGATCAAGTCGATGAGTTACAAAACGAGATTCATTTCTTAGAGGAAAAGGTAGTAAGTCTGGAACTCGATAATGAAAGACTCCTGGGTCAAGTTGATTCTACAAGTACGGCTTTAAACTCACCTGAAGAAGAGGCGGAATCTCAAGAGGAAGACTCTCAGGAAATGGAGGAGGAAACAGAAGCAGAGGACGAAGAAGAAACACCATCAGCCACGACTTATACTGTAGTCATTGAAGAAAATGAACCCAGCAGTGTGATTGCTGATCAATTACTAACTTTTGGATTAATAGAAGACCGTCATGCCTTTAATGAGTATCTGGAAGAATCGGGTGCTTATTTACGTGTTCGTGCAGGAAGCTACACGATTACTTCAGAAATGAATCGGGATGAAATCGTACAGGCGATTATTAATTAAAGCGTGATAAGGCTTAAAGGTATGATTCACACGCTCTTTCTTGTAAAATAAGACTATCAAGACAAAGGAGAGATAGTCTTATGTCAGAAGTATCAAAAGTTTATTTATCAAATGGGTTAACATTTTTAATTCAAGCTTCTCCTGATTCAATTTATCAGAAGATGACACATTCTGATGGCAAATCAAAGGATCAGGTCCATGAGTTTTTCTTGACTAGCGGCAAGCAAATTTACTTGCATTCAGCCCACGTTGTAGCTATTGAAGAAGCGGGATCATCTGCTGACCATGATGAAGGTTCATCAGAGGATGACCGTGTCGAGCAGAATGAAGAAGCTGCTAAAAAGTTTAAAGAAGACCTTGACGGTAATATGGAATAATGAGTTGAATAGTATTTAAGGTTTAATCTCAGGCGAATGCTTAACGGATTAACCTTAAATACTATTTTTTTGATGCTCACTACACAAAAATTAAACCAGATTAAACACCTGGCTGGATAAGTATTCACTATTTAGTAAATCGGGATTGGGTCTATATGAGAAAATGTGCTATACTTAGAGCAAAGATTTAAGGAGATAAAAATGTGAATTATAAAACAAAAATGAAGTGGCAGAGATTTAAAAGAGGACCTTATATAACATATACGCTTCTAGCGATAACAGGCATTATGTTTTTAATTCAAGAGTTTTTAGGAGGAAGTACAAATACACTTGTCCTGCTCCGTTTAGGTGCAAAAATGAATGAACTCATTGTCCTAGGAGACTGGTACCGCTTGTTGACTCCAATGTTTTTACATATTGGATTAATGCATTTAGTCTTTAACGGCTTGGTCATTTACTTTTTGGGGATTCAACTTGAAACCGTCTTTGGTCACTGGCGTTTTTTCCTATTGTACATTTTAAGTGCACTGGCAGGAAATGCCGCAAGTTTTGCATTTAACAGTAACATTTCAGCAGGAGCAAGCACGGCCTTATTCGGCTTGTTCGGGTCCACTCTTGTTCTCAAAAAGCTTTTTCCCGTTCATCCGCAAATCAATGCGATGGCTAAGAACTTTTCAGTTTTAATTGTATTAAACTTAATTTTCGGTTTATTCAGTAGTGGAATTGATATGGCTGGCCACATCGGTGGATTAGTGGGAGGCTATTTGATTGCCTTTGCGTTATCTGCTCCTAATGCCTGGAACAAAAACGTGAAACGTCAAGTCTTATTTGCTGTCCTTTATGTTGTTCTCATTCTTATTTTGATTTTATTGGGATATAGTCGCTTTATTCCTTTATCTACCTTATTTTCATAAACTATAGTGGAGGATTTTAATATGGAAAATCGAAAAATCATTGGTGTCGACTTAGGTGGCACGTCTATTAAATTTGCAATTGTGACGCAAAAAGGAGAAATCCTTGATCAATGGAGTATACTGACTGACATTTCAGATAATGGCGTGCATATTACGCCATCTATTATCGAATCCATTCAAACACACATGGATAAAAACAACTACACCTCATCCGATTTTATCGGAATCGGCATGGGTTCACCTGGTACAGTTAACCAAAAAGACGGAACAGTCATCGGCGCGTATAACTTGAATTGGACGACCTTGCAGCCTTTAAGAGAGCAAATTCAAGGAGCCCTTAACATTCCATTTTATATAGATAATGATGCGAACGTAGCAGCCCTTGGTGAACAATGGGTTGGTGCCGGTGCGAAAGAACCTAATGTTGTGTTTATCACATTAGGCACAGGAGTCGGCGGAGGTGTTGTTTTAAACAACACCCTTATTCACGGAGCTATCGGTGCAGCTGGAGAAATCGGACATACGACAGTCGATCCAGATGGATACCCCTGTACCTGTGGTAAGAAAGGCTGTCTAGAGACGGTAGCTAGTGCAACAGGCGTCGTTCGTGTGGCGACAGACAAAGCCAGCACGTACGAGGGAGACTCTCCGATAAAAGACGCTATCTTAAATAATCACGCTGTTGATACGAAGATGATTATGGATGCAGCCAAAGAAGGAGATGCCTTTTCTTTAGAGGTTGTTGAAGAAATAAGCGACTACCTTGGTTTAGCAACAGGGAATATCGCTAATGTACTCAACCCTTCAACCATTATTATTGGAGGAGGCGTGTCTAAAGCAGGGGAGTTCTTAGCAGATAAAATCAGACACTATTTCTCTCAGTACGCTTTTCCAACGATTAGAGAAAGTACGAACATCCGCATTGCCGAATTAGGGAACGACGCCGGCGTGATTGGAGCGAGTTCATTAGTATTAAATGAATCTGTTCATGAGCATATTACTAAATAAAGATCAGACTCTATGGTACACTGACTGTAGAATAATCCATTAGTAAAGAGGTGAACAGCATGAAAAAAAAGAAAACACCCTTTTAGAGGCCACTGAAAAAGTGACTAAAAATTTGAATTTGAAAATCCGGAAAATTCTTTCTCCCACTTTCGTAGGTGAAACCATTGATAATAAGCATAGTTCCCACCACTTTATCAGCTAAAATTAACTCTTTTTTGGGAATGAGTTTTTATAGGATTTTCATTTTCGGGAAAATCGGACTTTTTCAGTGGCCTCCCCTTTTATAGTGTGTTTCTTTTTCTTGCATGCTGTTGCCTTTTTTTGTTTGCCTGCTCAACAGATGGAGGAAATCAGGCAAGCCAGAATGAAGAGGAAACACCTGAAACCAACCAGATTCAGTCTTTAGATGTTCCCTATGATGTTTTTCAAAAAGTCGTGGGATGGTTATCGGAAGATACACTACTCGTCCATCTAGGGGACGTGGAAGGACATACGCTTATTTCATTCAATATATTTACAGGCGAACAAACGACCATCCATGAAGATACAAGTTATTTACTGACCATTGAGATACATGAATCAAAAGAACGGATTCTAATTCAAGAAGTCTTTGAAAATGAAACACATTTATCCATCATCACTAGAGAAGGGGATTTACTCCATACGACACCTATTCCCTATAGTGGGTATGCCAGTGTCGATTGGAACCCGATGAAGCCAGAACTCGTATTTGTAGCTTACTATCACTATGATACGGAAAGGGATGAAGATGAGATAAAAGTCTATATCTGGAATACAGAGGAAGAGACAATATCAGAAAAGCAGATTCTATCTCTCGCACCAAAATGGTATTCAGCCAATGTCTACCTTTATGTAAAGGAAAGAGATGGAAACGGTCTTTATATTGGAGATATGAGAGAAGACGACAGCGATCTACTTATCAATCAAGACATTTCTGATTTTTTCTTAAATCAAGATACATTTATTGGAGTGGTTGATTCAGACATTTCAGATCACCAAGTGCACTTGTTTCATGAATACCCTCTTCTTGTCAGTGAGCACGTCATCACCATACCTAAAGTGACGATGAATGATTATTTAGTCAAACCTCATATGACCCAATCCAAAAGAGATGGGAAAGCATTCGGTGTTTTGCCGACCTACTCTTTCGCACTGGAAGAAGAAATTGGCGAGTACGTACTAGCCGAACTTAACTTTGAAGAAGAAACCACTGATGACATCCTCTCCTTGCCGGAAGATGCCCCTATATTGTTATGTCCTGAGGAAAGATACCTCTTATATGGATGGAGATATGAGTCAATCATTGATTTAGAATCGGCTGAAATCGTTCCTCTATTAAGTGACACATTATAATTTAGACTAGAATTTTTCTTCATACTACTGTAGACTAGTAAAAGAATAGTGTGAAGAGAGAGGTAGTTAGTTTTGGATACTTGGACAATAGTAACGATTGTATTATGGATTTTTATCATTGGTTGGGGAATTTGGGAATTAATTCAGTATTTTCGTAGAAAAAATGCGGCAAATACTCTAGAAAATGATGAGTTCAGAAAAAATATGCGTAAGGCTCAAATTGTTGATGTGCGAGGGAAAGATGAATACGAAGCCGGACATATCCTCGGGGCACGTAATATTCCTTACATGAACTTAAAACAACGACATGTTGAACTAAGAAAAGACCAGCCGATTTACTTATATGACGAGAAGAAAACATTAAGTTATCGTGCGGCATTACAATTAAAAAAACAGGGATTTGAAGATATACATGTATTAAAAGGCGGATATAGTGAATGGGATGGAAAAATTAAACGTAAAAAGAAAAACGTTTAATCCATTAGGCACACTTGACCAATAATCAATGTAGTCAAATCATAATTACAGGGAATCGTCATGATCTCCCTTTTTTTGTTATTTATTTTTATATAATAAGAAGCATACACATTAAGAGAGAGACAAAGGAGAAAATTTGTGGATTTAAAAGATTTTAAAATAGTTAGAAAAGGCCTACGTCTTTTGGCTTTTCAACTAGATAAAAGGGATAACAATGAAGTGCCTTACTGGCTTGTGTATACAGCCTTATTCGCAGGGGCCTTAATGGTCATCATTAATCAGACAGCCATTAAGACAGCCCTGCCTACTATGATTCGGGATTTAGGCGTGTCTCCCTCCATTGGACAATGGACGGTATCAGGCTACACCTTGGTCAAAGGGATAATGGTACCCATTACCGCATTTGCTATGACACGGTTCCGATCAAGAAACTTATTTGTTATGATGATGGTCATTTTTGCAGCTGGCTCTCTGATTGCTTCATTAGGGATTAACTTTACAGTGGTTTTAGCCGGCACCTTACTTCAAGGGATTGGAGCAGGAATGGTTATTCCTCTCATGCAGACCATCATTTTAACTGTCTCTCCACCTGAAAAAAGGGGAGGGGCCTTAGGATTGATGGGAGTTGTATTAGGCTTAGGGCCCACAGTCGGGCCGGCATTAGGTGGATGGGTAGTGGATGCTTTTTCTTGGCATTATATATTCATTTTCCTGTTTATCGGAGCCTTGTTGTCAATTCCATTAGCTCTGTTGACTTTAACGGATGTTCTTCCTATGAGTAATCCAAAAATAGACTGGGTGTCTATTCGTCATTCGATTATTGGTTTCGGACTCCTTCTTTTCGGCTTATCTTTATTAGGATCAGAAGGATTCAATTCTGTTTTAGCATGGGGTTCTGTTGGGATCGGTTCTCTTTTTGTTTTTCTATTTATTAAAAGAAATATTAATAGTGACGAACCGATGCTGAATGTTTCACTATTTAGAAATAAAACATTCTCTTTGACAGTCATTATCTCAATGTTAGGTCTAATGGTTATTACAGGCATAACAAATGTCATGCCAATGTATGTCCAAACAATTTTAGGTCGTTCAGCAACCCTATCTGGACTCATTGTTTTACCTGGGGGATTATTTAAAGCATTCATTTCCCCTATAACAGGGCGGATGTATGATAAGTAAGGGGTCTCTAAATTAGGTCCCATCGGCGGACTTATTTTATTTTTAGGCTCTTTAATGCTTGTTTTTGTGTCGCAAACCACTCCAATATGGTTCGTAGTAGGAGCTTATCTGTTTCTTTCCTTTGGCTTTGGTCTCTTCAATATTCCAGTTACAACAGCAGGTATGAATCAACTACCTGAAAAAGAAATGGGCCACGGCACATCTGCCAGGCAAACGGTTAGACAAATTGGATCCAGTTTTGCCATCACACTTGTCTTTGCCTCCATGTCCATTGTTTCCTCCTTTGTCCATGCTCCCACTTTGGAAGCAGCCGATGCCGGTGGAACTCCGATTGATTTGACCATTGAAGGAATTCGTGGAGGATTTGGGATGGTCACGCTATTTGCTTTAGGAGCCTTTATACTCACGTTCTTTATTAAAGATAAGCCCGTTAAAGCCTAACTCATCGAATGAAAAACAAGCCATAATCCTATTGGACTGGCTTGTTTCTTTTCATCTATATAGTTTCTTCACCCTTCTAAAGAATTAATGATAATAGCCGCTGTCTCTTCTATGGATTTATTGACCACATTGATTATCTGACAATTTAATTTTTTATATATTTTTTCGGCATAATCTATTTCCTTACGGATACGGTCTTTGCTAGAATAAGGAGTATCCGGATGCATGCCGTATGAAATCATGCGTTCTTTCCGAATGTTAGACAGCATTTCCTCATCATTGGTTAACCCAACAATTTTTTTAGAGTCAACTTGCCAAATTTCATCAGGAATTTGAGCTTCCGGCATGAGCGGAAGGTTGGCAACTTTATAGTTCTGATTAGCTAAGAAAATACTCAAAGGTGTTTTTGATGTTCTAGAAATACCCAAAATGATGATATCTGCTTCTAAATAACCTTTGGGATCTTTTCCATCATCATATTTTACAGCAAATTCCAAAGCGCTGATTCTGTTAAAATATTTGTCATCCAACTGGTGTTTGGCTCCCGGTCGATGAGTAGGTTTAGTGTTTGTCCGCTTAGCCATTTCTCGAATCAGAGGATTAATCAAGTCAAAGCAACTAAGATGATGATTTAAACAATAGTTTTCTATTTTTTCAACAATAACTGGATTCACGAATGTATGTAGAACGATAGCATCCCACTCAACTGCTTTTTCTAAAATGACCTCAACATGATTTTCATCCCTAACAAAAGGGTAATTTTTCAGGTCATAGTTCATATTTGGAAATTGAGCGAGAGCCGCATGAAAGACGTTGCTGGCTGTTCCACCAACCGAGTCTGACAAGATAAAGATGCTGACTTTTTCTTTTGTATTCATTAAACATTCTCCGTTCTCATGATATACTCTCAGTATAATAGATACGTCACAAAATAGAAATATTTACTCCCTTGAATTATCTCGAATGAAGGTTTACTATAAATATAGATTGTTATTATTTAGAAGGAAGCGATAAAGTTGACAGCTTTTGAACAAGCCGTAAAAACACTAAAAAGAAATGGGTATAAAACCACAGGTAAAAGACAGCGTATATTAGAAGTCTTGTATAAAAATAATAAGTACATGACCGCAAAAGAAGTCCAAGATCGATTAAAGAAAATGTTTCCTGGAATTAGTCCAGATACCATTTACCGTAATCTGCATACATTTGTAGAGCTGTCCGTTGTAGAACAGACAGAATTAAATGGAGAGAAATTATTCCGATCCAATTGCGAGACTCACGGTCACCACCATCATTTCATTTGTACAGAATGTGGGAACTCTGAAGAACTGGATATGTGTCCTCTCGAACAGCTTCAAGAGCAGTTACCAGGGTGCGAAGTCACTGCTCATCGTTTTGAACTGTTTGGGCGATGCTCAAACTGCTTAGCTTCGTAAATTAATACTGTTCA
>NZ_BAAACW010000139.1:0-5750 GCF_039521845.1 Alkalibacterium iburiense | reverse complement strand
GAGAAAACCACATGTGAGGAATGTAACAAGTAGTAAGTACTAGTTCTTTTTAATTTAATGCAACACTAGTGATTTCTGATACTTGAATCTTTTCAATTAAGTCATTCCTATGCTGTTTCAGCATCTCTTGTATCTCTTGCACTTCTCTTTCCATACGACCAAGATTATCAATATTACGCTGGATTTTATCTTTTGTATTCCAGTCAGAAAAGATATTGTCAAAAAATATATCAAAGACACGGCTCATTTGATCGTGCCTTTCGTAGTGCAAAGCTGTCTCCAGATGCACATCTTTTAATTCCTTCTGGTAACTCTCAATTAATCCTTCCAAATACATCATATCTTTTTCAGCCGAATCAATTTTGTTGTATTTCATCATGTCAATAATAAAGCTGTCTGAGAATAGGTCCCACGTAGCCAGTGAGTCTGCAGATTCCAGTGAGTTTAGAACATGATCTAACCCGTTCAACACACTATTTCCTGCGGCTAACGCTTCATCGACTTCTTCAATTTCCTGATTCCATTCCAGGCGTTTATGTTCTTCTTCAGTGACGACTTCCTGGAAGTAAGCATCATTAGCGAGCAATTCCTCTCGCATCTTATCAATATCCTTCTTTAAGTCGGTTACCTGATCACGGATAGTCACTAAGTCTTCTCTGGCTTCCAGTAGTAAAGCTGAAGCCATATCTAAATGCATTTTAGCTTGAACCATTTCTTCTCTTTCTTTATCCCGCTTCTTCTCATAGGTACCTATAACGTTTCTCAGAAAAGATGAGAACGATTGCGACTCAACCCGTTCAACATCCTCGCTTTCCTTTTCAAACACCTTTTTAGCCTCATGATAAGCCCTGTCTTTCTCCACAAAATGAGCTTCAGCCGACTGTTCTTTTTCGATTAATCGGTCCAGCTTGATGAGCAACCGTTCGTATGTATGTAACATGAGCATCCTCCTTTCTTAAATTATAGCACAGAAAACCCTTCCAGAAATGGGTCTCTAGTCGGATTTTTAGAAGGAATCTCCCATTTGAATAGGAGAGTGGTATACTTAAAAAAAGAATGACACAAAGGAGTCAGGCATATGTTTTCAGTAATGATTGTGGAAGATGACAAGGTGATTGCGGAGTCTTTAAAAGAAGGGTTAACGAAATGGGATTACTCTGTTCATATCGTTCAAGATTTTAATCACGTGCTGGATGAATTTTTAGACGTGAAACCTCAGATGGTGCTAATGGACATCACCCTCCCTGCTTTTAACGGGTATTACTGGTGTCAGGAAATACGGAAAGTATCTGAAGTCCCGATTATATTCATTTCTTCAAAGACCGATGACATGGATACGATAATGGCTATCCAAATGGGTGCGGACGATTATATACAAAAACCTTTCCGTCTATCCATCGTCGTCGCCAAAATTCAGGCCTTGTTGCGCAGAACCTATGATTTTAAAGAACAAGATGATTTTGTGACCTTTAATCACGTGATTCTGAAACCCTCTGATTTGACCTTAAGCTATAAGGAAGAGACGGTCTCACTGACTAAAAATGAAAGCAAAATTATGGAAATACTCTTAAATGGAAAGGGAGAGTATGTCTCCAAAGAAAAAATTATGCGGGATTTATGGGAAGATGAATCCTTTATTGATGGCAATACATTGGCCGTCAATATCACCCGGTTGAGAAAAAAGGTAAGAGATATAGGGGAAGAAGACTTTATCCTGACAAAAAAAGGAGTCGGCTATGCAATTAATAAAGAATAAATGGCTCAAGCCTTTCATAAAAGCCGTTTTGCCTCAGCTTTATATTCTAGGGATTGTAATAGGGGTCTTTGCTGTATTGATCTTTCTGACACGGGCACCCTTTTATTTTTTCTGGTATGCGACTCAGCTGTCAATCTTTATATGGCTCTGCAGTCTCATCATTCAGTGGCTAGCTTTTAAACAGAGAATTGAGCGAATGGAGCAGTTAAGATCTGATGATTTAGAGTTGGAGCAGGTGTCATCCCTGGATGATGCCTATGAAGCCCAGTATAAAAAGCTGGAGGCTGAGTATATAAAGTATAAAGAAGAGACGAGACTGAAAGAGAAAGAACAGATGGATTATTTTACATTATGGCTGCACCAAATTAAGACGCCACTTTCTGCCATGAGTCTGATTTTGGAAAGAGAAGCCAGTGAATCACCTGAAAAAAAGCAAATGGAACTGGAGCTTATTTCACTCAACAATTACACGCATATGGCGCTCAATTACTTAAAACTGGAAGAAACAGGGAAAGAACTGGATCTAGAGAAAATCAAGTTGGATAGCGTCATTAAAGAAACGATAAAAAAATACTCGGTACTCTTTATCTACAACAACATCAGCATAGACTACTCAGCGATTCAGACTAAAGTGCTGACTGATAGAAAATGGCTTCAAGTGTTGTTGGAACAGCTGCTTTCCAATAGTTTGAAATATACACCGGCCGGTACGATTCGCATTTACATGGCGTCACCAGAGCAATTAGTCATAGAAGATACCGGCAGCGGCATCAGAAAAGAAGACTTACCTAAGATTTTTGACAAAGGTTATACAGGACGAGATGGGAGACTGCACAATAAGTCGACTGGTTTAGGTCTCTTTCTATCACAAATGGTGTGCAGACGACTAGGGCATACACTGACAATCGAGTCAGAAGTCGGAAAAGGCACAAAAGCCATTATCAATTTTTATCGACCGGATGTGCCTGTATTTGACTAATAGACAAGGAAAAGGAATCTTACAAACCTGTAAGGTTCTTTTCCTGTTTTGTAAGAATAGATAAATGCTGGCTTAAGCTGAAAAGAGTATTCTTAATTCACAGGCCAGATAGACCACCTATCTGTGTTAAAAAAGATAAAGGGATGAAGAGATATGTCATTTATGGAAGTTAGTCAATTAAAAAAGGTGTACACCACTCGTTTAGGAATTAAAGGAACGGAAGCTTTAAGTCAGGTCGATTTTTCAGTTGAAAAAGGAGAATTCATCTCAGTCATGGGTGAGTCGGGTTCTGGTAAGACGACCTTATTGAATATTTTATCCACTTTAGATACCCCAACAGAAGGGGACGTGTATCTAGAAGGAGAGTCGTTGTCAAAAATTAAGGAGAAAGACCTTTCAAAATTTAGAAGAGAACAACTTGGCTTTGTTTTCCAGGATTTCAACCTGCTTGATAACTTCACTTTGAAAGATAATATTTTACTGCCTTTAGTATTAGCGCGAACACCTATGACAGAAATGGAAAAACGAGTGTATCCACTCGCTCAAAGCTTAGGTATAGGTTCAATTTTAGAAAGCTACCCTTATGAAGTATCTGGTGGACAAAAGCAGCGTGCCGCCATAGCGCGTGCTTTAATTACGCAACCTAAAATAGTATTAGCGGATGAACCAACAGGGGCATTGGATTCAAAAGCTTCTCAAAATCTACTGGACATTTTCGCGGATATAAATGAAGCAGGGCAAACAATTTTAATGGTAACGCATAGTGCCCGTGCGGCGAGTTACTCAAAACGTGTCTTATTTATCCGTGATGGACGGGTGTACCATGAGCTTTACCGTGGCGATCAGACTTCTGAACAGTTCATGGAAAAAATCACTCAGTCTATCCTTGTATCATCTAAAAGAGGTGACTTAGATGAGTAGTTTTTCTTTCAAGCTAGCCTGGAGAAATATTAAGGCTAATCGTCAACTTTATGTGCCTTATGTCGTCTCATCTATTATCACGATTGCCATGTTTTATATGATGTCGACTTTACTCACCAATGATTTTGTTCACGGTGTATCAGCCACATTGCCCTCTCTATTTGCGATGGGAACAGCTGTCATCGGCTTCTTTTCAGTCATCTTTATTTTATATACCAATAGCTTCCTGATGAAGAGACGTAAAAAAGAGTTAGGCTTATATAATATTTTAGGTCTAGGGAAAAGACACATCACCCGAGTGCTGGCTATTGAGTCCATCCTAGTGAGTGGCTTTAGTATCTTGGCTGGGATATTAACCGGCTTATTTTTAGGACAGCTGATGTTTTTATTCTTGAACTTCCTGCTTCGCTTGCCGGTAGCCATGGAATATTCGGCATCATGGGAATCAGCGGCATTAAGTGCTGGTCTGTTTAGTGTAATTTATATTATTGCTTTGCTTTATAATAGTGCACAAGTTCAGTTTTCTAATCCCATCCATTTACTTAAAGGAGGGAATAAAGGAGAAAAAGAACCTAAAAGTTCTCCGATACTCTTTATCATCGGACTCATTTCTTTGATAGCAGGATACTGGATATCACTCACTATCGAAGACCCTATTAGTGCGATTACTCAATTTTTTCTAGCTGTTCTCTTAGTCATTATAGGAACCTATCTCTTGTATACAGCCGGTTCCATTATCGTTTTGAAAGCTTTGAAGAAAAACAAAAAAATCTATTATAAACCAGGTCCTTTCATTGCTATTTCAGGGATGCTTTACCGAATGAAACAGCACGCCGTTGGACTGGCCAATATCAGTATCCTGTCCGTCATGGTCATTATATCTGTGTCCACAACCGTCACTCTTTTCGTTGGTACGGAAGAAACTCTCTCTAATCGGTTTCCAGAAGAAAATACGGCTTCTATTATGACCGATTCAGAAATGACTGGAGAGGAATTGTCTGATCAGCTTAATTCTTTGAGCCGTTATATCACTGATTTGACACATGAAGAAGGGTTAGAAATAGAAACAATCACTTCTTTTAAATATATTAATCTCTTCGGAAGTGTGGAAAACAATACGTTTATCAACAGACCCTATGAACTAGGGGATGGTTTACCGACTATGCTCATGCTTTTACCTATGGGAGAACTGAATGGTACTATGGAAGAGCCTCTTTCTTTAGAAGAAGGCCAGGTTTATGTATATGCAGATGGAGTGGAGCTAGAAGGCAATCATTTAGAACTAGGCAGCCAAGATTTTGAAACAAAAGAGTTAGAAACACTTCCGAACTTGTTGGATGTCAACTTGGCTTTCACTGATGCCTTAATTGTCGTGACACCCAATTTAGAAGTCGTTGATACAATTGTTTCAGACTACAATCCAGAAAATGATCCGTATACAATGAACTGGTCAGCGGATATGTACTGGAGTACGACTGCTTCTGATGAAGAGAAACTGGCTTATGGAGAGAAGATGGAAAGAAACCTTTTAGAGCCTGGACTGGATATAGGGGTGTTTTACGAATCACGGTCTGCCAACCGAGAAGAATGGTTTAGTATGAATGGTGGATTCTTGTTTATAGGTATCTTTTTAGGAAGCTTATTTACTATCGGAGCGGCTTTAATCACCTACTTCAAACAAGTATCTGAAGGCTATGACGACCGGGAACGTGTACAGATTATGCAGAAAGTCGGGCTGGATAAAGCAACCACTCGTCAGGCCACCCGTTCACAGATTGTCTGGATGTTTACCTTACCCTTGCTTGTCGCAGCTGTGCATACAGCCTTTGCTTATCCGATTATTCATCAAATGCTTCTGGTATTCGGTATTATGAGCCACCGCTTACTCATTTTGTGTACGTTAGGTGTCGTAGGAGCTTTTGCACTCCTGTACTGGATAATCTACCGCATTACTTCCAGAGTCTACTTGAAAATAGTGGAATAAAGTAAAAAGGAGAAACCTTCTGTGGGTTTCTCTTTTTTTTTAGAATAGGAAAGTATAAAGTTTTACCCGCTAGAAAGCCTATCACCTCAAACGGTAATCACTATCACTTG
>NZ_BAAACW010000138.1:0-2381 GCF_039521845.1 Alkalibacterium iburiense | reverse complement strand
GAATGTTGTTGTGGTGACTACATTTTACCAAAGAGAGGTGTCTTTTTGTGTGTTTTTTGATAATTATTTATAAGGAGTTTCAATAACCGCAAGGGTTAAACCTGGATATTCAACTGCAAAACTTGAGTTAAGTAAAAATTAAATTTAGAAAGGAATCTATACTTATATGGAAAATAATATTTACTATGGTGCTTGTGTGTATCCTGAATTGTGGTCAGATGACATAATGATTGAAGATTATGACCATATGAAAGAGCTTGGGATGAATTTAGCTAGAATGGGAGAATTTGCATGGTCAACATTTGAACCTACTCCTGGTAACTATGATTTCTCCGTTCTTGAAAGATCTCTAGAATTAACTAGAGAAAGAGGAATTAAAGTAGTCGTATGCACACCCACACCCACACCTCCTATATGGTTAACACATAATCACCCTGAAAGGTTGAATGTTAACAGTAATGGCCAAAGAATGCATCATGGTTCAAGACAGCACATTTGTACAAACAATAAATATTTTAGAGAACGTGCAAATTTACTAGTAGACAAAATGATGCAGGTAGTAAAAAAATACAATCATGTCGTTGCTATTCAGTTAGATAATGAATTTAAGGCTCATACAGGGCATTGTCTTGATTTTGATTGCAAAAAATTATGGAGTGAATGGTTAGAGAATAAATATTTAACAGTAGAGAATTTAAATAATAGATGGGGAACAAAAATTTGGAGTCAAGAATATTTTGATTTTAATCAAGTAGTTCAACCTTTACCTACTCCCTTTATACACAATAGTTCTTTACTTTTGAATTATAAGCGTTTTCTTCATGAAAAACTTGCAGAATTTGTTAGGGAACAAGTGAAAATCATCAAAAACCATTCGGATATTCCAGTCACTCACAACACTGGTATGTTTTTCGATGTTGATAATGAACTTATCGGAAACGAAATTGATTTTATGAGTTTTGACACCTATACACCTGTCGAACATTATGAGAATTTTGTTTTGAACCATGAAAGATGGCGTTACATTAGAAATGATACAAGATATACGATGCTACTTGAAACTAGTACATCTCATAATGGTCATTTGGAGAACTATGGTAGTATGCATGATTATGGTTATGTTGAAGCAGAGAGTTTTGTAACCTATGCTTCTGGTACTTCTGCTTTTACTTACTGGCCTTTTAGGGGACAGCGTTCTGGTTGTGAACAGCCTCATGGTTCCGTAGTTAGTTCTTGGGGAGACAAAACTATCGGATATGATTCCGTTTTGAAGGTTAGTCAATTATTTAAATGCATAAAACCACTTATTAGTGAAACAGTATTAATCGAACCTAAAGTATCAATCACTTATTCGGATCGTGCTCGTACTTTCATTGATAATGAACATGGGGGAGTATATAACTACAAGGAATTGATGAATTCATTTCACAAACACTTTCTAGATCTTAATATTCACAGAAAAATAATACCAGAAGGACACGAGTTAAATGGAACAGAAGTACTCTTCTCACCTTTTATGCACAATATATCTGAAGATTATTTTAACAGAGCGGTTGAATTTATGAAAAAAGGGGGAATATGGTTCGTTGGTCCTATGTCAGGAGACCGTACAGAAGAACACCATTGGCACACGGATAATGGACTAGGGCGACTAGGGGAACTACTTAATTTAAAATCTTCTATACAATTCTTTAGCAAGAATAAACAGGTAACTGGTAAAGCAATGGGTATATTTTCTGAATTAAATGGTTTGAATACCCTGATAGAAATTGATGAAAAATTTTCTAAGGGTAAGGTGACATCACATACAGCGCAAGGTCAATCATTTTTAGTTGAAAAAAAAATCGGTAAAGGTTTGCTGGTATATCTAGGTGCTCACGTAAGTGAAGAGCTGATGAAAGAGTTAATACAGCATTATGCCAGTGAATTTAGAATAAACGAAATTATAGAAACCTCAGAAGAAGTGATAGTTTTTAATAGAGTGGATATAAATAATAATGATTTCCAATACTGGATGGTAAATTTATCAAGAGAGGAAAAAGAAATTCAATTAAATAAATCATTTAAAAATTTAATTGATAATGAAATTTTCGAAAAAGGTATTCATACTTTAGCTCCTTATAAATACCTAGTGCTAACGCTAGAATAACTGTACACAATCAAGTTAGAAGCAAATTAAAATATAAAGTAACATAAATGTTTTTATAATATCAGTTTTAAAATGCTATAACCTGAAAAATTAAATCCCCTTCTCAAGGTTCATATTATTGTAATAATTTAATCTAATATTTGTTATTTTTTTAGTTATTATAATATGGTTAGGGTGTCAAAACCTAACCGGTTTACTACTTTTCCTTGTTAACAGTGCGATTTTGCCCGCT
>NZ_BAAACW010000137.1:0-61034 GCF_039521845.1 Alkalibacterium iburiense | reverse complement strand
TAAAAGTGGTTGGCAAAGTTCTTAACTTTTCATTGCAATTTTCTAAACATTTATCTTGCAAAACACACCTTTCAAATAATTGAAAGTTTCTTATAAAAAGATAAAATCGGCTTATAAAGCCATCACCATTTTTCTATGTAAAAAAACTGTAGCATCTTAGTGCTACAAACTTATTTTTTTGTAGAACAACCTCGCTTTGAAATCATTTATATTTTAGCTTTAAATACAATTTCTTTTAAATTAATAATTTAAACGGAGTACTAAATGTAAATGGGTCAACAGCATTCTTTCCTACTGTTGGCCCTTCTTTAGTTAGGTGATTCAATCCATCGACTATTTCTTTACTGAAATGGGTGTATATGAGATAATCCGCTTTAGTTTTGTGTCGAATGTTATTTTGTTAACGAATGTCCGTAAGATTTCTTTCGTATCCGCCTTACTATCTGAATCCGTTATGGATCGATTAGCTACTTTCATTATTTTAGAAACATCTTCTGTTTTGACTTTATACCTTTCTGCTTGTAAAAGCTTTAGAAGTTCGTCTTTTTGTGTTTCTTTTCAATGTATTTAATTTCTAATTCAGTTATTCTTCCCTCAAGTTCCTTAGTTAATTCAGGATTTGATTAACTCTTGCCATTTCTTTAATTTTTCCATCTAAGCCATTTAACTCCATTTCCCATGGTTTCTGATTCGCCTCTATCTGTTCGTTCATTTCGTCTACAACCTGCTTTATCTGTACATAAATGATTCAGACTACAGGATTTCTCTCTTTGATTTATATAAGTACAATTTTTAAAAATAAGAATCTTATCACTTGTGATAAGGCTCATTCCGCATAATTCGAAAGGCGCGGTAAATCTGTTCAACGAGAATGAGGCGCATTAATTGGTGAGGATAGGTCATTTTACCGAATGAAATGGTTTCGTTGCTTCGGTTCATAACCTGCTGGCTTAATCCTAGGGATCCACCGATAACGAAGACAATTTTACTATTTCCATGAATCATCAGCTGTTCGATTTCTTTAGCGAATGATTCAGAGGTTCTTTCTTTTGCTTCAATAGCTAATGCAAACACGTAGGCCTGATCTGGTATCTTAGATAAAATACGCTCGCCTTCTTTTTCTTTGACCTGTTCCATCTCTGCATCACTCAAATTTTCAGGCGCTTTTTCATCCGGTACCTCGACTACTTTTATTTTCGTGTAAGCTCCTAAGCGTTTTGAATATTCTTCTATACCCTTTTTTAAGTACTTCTCTTTCAATTTTCCTACTGATACTATTGTTATATCCATATTTAACTCCTCATATTTGATAATTGGAAAGTCAATTTTTTTAATGTTTTTTGTCATGGTTTCTTTTCATATCTAGTATAGCAAACTAATTAGTCGAAGTGTAAAGCATAGTAAATGACTTGTCCACAATTTAAAAAACGACTCTGCTGGGATTTCCCCAGTGGATAATCAAAGTTGTCCACCCAATGTCCACAGTTATACACAAAGTTATCCACATATCCACAAATGTGTTCCCCTACTTTTCGTCTTAATACTCCATTTTTAATGAAAAGTAATTAGTTTTTCAAACTAGTTATGCACATGTGAAATATAACTGTTAACAATTATATTTACACTAAAAACCTTATTAAATAAAGGTTACTTGTTATATAAACTATTTTGTTTCTTAAGTTATACACAGTCAGTTAGTGATTTGTGTATATCTTTTTCACACAAATCCCATCATATCAATCTTCATAATTAGTTATCCACACGTGAATAAGTTTATCCTTTATTTTTCCCCAAATAATCAGTTATTAGTAAGAAAAGTGGATTAAGTGATTGCAGACTCAAGTAAATATGATCAAGAAGTCCACTTTTAATGACACGATTTTCTTTTTTCTAAATTATGTGCTGACTCATACTCATTTTCTTTTGAGTTAGAGGATAACTCATACTTATGTGCTGTCTCGTTACATTAATGCTTCCGAGCTAGAGGATAACTTGCGGGACACTCACTTCATTTTACAAATAACTACAGATACTTTTACTTCCCCATATAGACAAAAAAGCACAGCCCGAAAATGGACTGTGCTTCGTTTTATTATTATACAAATGGATCTTCTGTCGTTCTCATTGTCATCGTTGTGGATTGCAGTTCGCCATCTCGATAGTATTCGATTTCTACTTCGTCACCAATTTCCGTATCGTATATTTCCTGTCTTAACTCTACCCCATTGGCTACGTCTACTCCATTGAAGGATACTATCACGTCATTCGATTCTAATCCTGCTTCGTCTGCTGAACTGCCTGGTGCAACTTCTGCGATGACGACTCCTTCATTGACGTCTTCTGGTAGATTTAAAATAGCTTGTTGCTGTTGGTAAGAAACCATAGATAAGTCAACCATTCCAACACCTAATACTGGTCTAACAACTTCTCCATTTTGTTCTAGCTGATTAATAATATCAATAGCATCGTTACTTGGTATAGCAAAACCCATACCTTCAACGACTGATGAAGATATCTTCATCGAATTGATACCAATGACTTGTCCAGCAATATTAATTAGTGGACCACCTGAGTTTCCTGGGTTAATAGCAGCATCAGTTTGAATAGCCGTCATTTCCCAATCCAATTCTCCATCCATATTGGTATCGACTGGAACAGTTCGCTCGATGGCTGATATGATACCCGATGTCACAGATGAAGCAAAGTTTGTTCCTAGAGGAGAGCCTATTGCAATTGCCGGTTCTCCTACTGTCAAGTTATCAGAATCACCAAACTCAGCTACCGCTGTCACCGCTTCTGCATCAATTGATAAAACAGCTAAGTCTGTCCAAACATCTGAACCAAGTAATTCTGCTTCTACTCTTGTCCCATCTTTAAACAGTACATCAATAACATCTGATCCTTCGATAACATGGTTATTGGTAAAAATGTACGCAGTGTCGTCTTCTACTTTATAAACAGCTCCACTTCCTGTACCAGCTTGTAGTAAATCTTCCCCTTCCTCAGGCGACTGGGTGCCTCCATACCAGCCCCATGGATTTTGACCCATTTGCTGAAGATTTAAAATAGAAACAACCGCGTCATCTACTTCATCCACTGCATCTGTGATTCCAGAAGACACGTCTACTCTAATATCAGAAATAGTTACATTTCCTTCACCATCCACACTGCCTTGTTCTTCTACCTCTTCCGTTTCAGGTTCTGTATCATTTGTTGATACATCACACCCTGCTAAAACTGTAGCAGCAACACCTGTTGTTAGTAATATTTTCCATAATTTATTTTTCATCCAATTAACCTCCTGTTAAAATCTCTCACTTAGCTTAACGAATAAATTTGTATATTAAATGATTTTTGTTTAGTGATTCTATGATTAAATTGTATCATAATATACATTTTTTCCCCATTACAAGGCATTTTAATTGCTTAAAGAGCTTTTCTCTTTCTTTTATCTTAACTCAGCTAAAATGACTGAGAGCTCATTAATATAGCTCGTAAAAAAAAAGCCTACTCATTCCTCAAATCATTTAAGGAACGAGTAAGCTGTCTTGCAATTATAGTGTAAACAGAGCACACGGCTCTTCGGGATCCGTATCAAAGAGTTTGAATGTTTCATTGACTCCTGTTTCTTTCTTGATAAGAATCTCTTCAACGGTTGAATGGGCAATTTCTTTTATATTGTTCTCTTTACTTAAATGACCTAGATATACACGCTTTGTATTGTCACCCACAATTTCAGATAAGGCTAAGGCACCATCCTCATTGGATAAATGGCCTTTATCACCTAAAATGCGCTGTTTTAAAGACCACGGATAACGCCCCATACGAAGCATACTCAAGTCATGGTTGCTCTCAAACAGGTAAGCATCCGCGTCTTTGACCAAACCGCGCATTCGGTCACTGACGTATCCCGTATCTGTTAGCATGACAAACCGTTTATTATTTTTTTGAAATGTATAGAATTGAGGATCGATGGCATCATGGGATACACCAAAACTCGATACATCAATGTCACCTAAAGTGAGTGTTTTCTCTTTAGAAAAATGGTGCTTCTGCTCTGTTTTTAGCTTGCCTAATTTAGGTTCCATCATTTCCCATGTTTTCTCATTGGCATAAATATCTAAACCAAATTTACGGGCTAAAATGCCCACACCTTTAATGTGATCACTGTGTTCATGAGTTACTAAAATGGCATTTAAATCTTCTGGTTTACGATCAATTTTGTTTAAGAGCTCAATCGTTTTTTTACCACTGAACCCACAATCGACTAGTAATTTAATTTTATCAGATTCAACGTAAGTGATATTGCCAGTACTTCCACTGGCCAGCACACTGACACGTAATCCGGCTTGATCCATTTCCATCATAAAACGATTCCTCTCCCTGCAAATACTCATGGTTCATCTTACACCATTCACTGGTATATAAGCAAGGTTACGAGTGGGTTCGACAAAAACTTGTCTTAATTATCCTCATCATCCGGCTCGTCTTCAACATCTTCTGGTTCTTGTGGGGTGGTTGGAGCGGTCGGCTGAGAGATGATGGTTCCTTCAAAGGCATCTACGCGAAGGACTCTTTCTCCACTTGCATCACTTACAGGGACATACCATACCGGACCATACATGCTTAAATCTTCTAAATAGAGTGTTCGGTGATACGTCAGTACAGGCTGATTTACCGTTGAGTTTGAACTGATTTCGTGATTTTCATATAAAATTTCTACAGCTCGGCGATTGGATAAAACAGCTTGAGGCGATCCTTGAGTAATCGTTGGTCCGGCATACGTTTGCTGATAGGAGATAATTTCCCCATCACTTCCGTAAAACAGTGATATTTGAGATGTCCCATCCGCTATCGGCATACCCTGTACTTCTTGAGCATAGATAAAGCGATTCTGGTCTCTGTCAAAACGTAAAAATGCATACTCTTCCCCAAACAAAATGGCATCACTATTGACAAAAGCATCCAATGTATCAAAATCTTCTGCTGTAAAGCCTTCATCTAAATCTCCGTCTAATTCAATAGGAGCAGATAAAATACTCGTGTAGAGGGTTCCTTCTTGGTCAATCGAACCTGCTTGATTTTCCAATTGATTCGCATTTTCCTCAAGCAATTGATGAGAATCAGCTTGAATATAGTACACTTCTGGTTGTTCTTCCGTTAAATTGGGTAAGTTAATACCTAGTTGTTCCATTTCTCTTATGAGATTAACCTGTCCCGGAGCCGTGGAGGCTTGCTGGATATCTGTCCGATTAAGGTAACTAATCAGTAAATAGATATTAAGCAATAAAAAGGTAATTAAGAAAATGTTTTCTACTTTTCTAAAGTCCATTTATTGTCGCCTCCTGTAACTCAATATAGCGATTTATCTCATACCAGGCATCTTGAGTTTGAATATACCAGTTTGGTTCATAGTGAACTACCCGCTCATCTTCTTCGCTTTCAACCCATGTGAGGCCGAGGCGGATATCTTGAATAGCATCTAATCCTAATTCTGTACTTTCAATCAGGCTTATGACATCCGAGCCGCTAGGGAGTGTTTTATAGCTCGATCCGGTTAATGTAATAGGTGTTTGCACCACACGGATGGGCAGGATTAAATCCGTTAGTCCACTTTCAACCACAGTAATGGCAATAGTTGATTCCAGCTGCTGGTAACTGAAAACCGGATACCCTTGAATATGACGTTGAAATATCACTTGCTGGTTTTCGGGTAAATAATCATGATACTGAATGGTTTCTGTCCAGTTCTCAACCATCTGCAATTCTCTAAAACTACTTAATAGGCGGTCACTGAAGGTCATCTGTCCTAAATCCGTTCTCTGTCTAAGGTAGGTTAATGTATTTGTCATGTCATTAATTCTTACTTCAGTTGTTAAGTCAATATAACGCATTGTATTCCCCGTTCGTCTGCCATCCACCTCAGAACGGTCTTCGAAGAAATGATTAATGTAAAGATTATTAGGCAGACGTTCGACTAAATAATCACGGTATTCCATTTCCACTTCATCTACCGGGAGATAAATCGCTTTGTCCCCTATTTCAAAACGTTCGACTTCTCTAAACTCATTGTCAGGTGAATACAACAAGTCATAGATAATATCTTGAGTAAAATTAGATTCGTCCACACTATAACGAACCTCATTTATCGAATCATAGAAACCTATTTCCAGTGGCTCATCTGTATTTATATACACACGCGTAAAGGTTCTATTTTCATAATCGGTAGGCAAGTTTTCAAAGGTATCCGAAAACAAGCCAAATGGGATGGGAGCGTCAAATAAGAACTCGACCCAGTTCCCTGTACTAATGAATTCTTCGTACTCTTCGTAAGTTATTATTTCCGGAGTATCTACTTCTCCGAATTCCATCGTTTCCATCACAGTACTCAACCAGTCTCTCATATGATAAGCATTACTGCCTACTGTTCGCCCAATTGAATTTCTGTGCCAAATAATTCTGTCGGCTGAAAAAACCTCTGCCATTGTTCGGTCAGCTAATGAAGTGGTGACAGTCGTACTTCGTGTTGAAGAAGGCTGTCGGTACTGTCCGCCTGCCGTCCATATTTGAAAACTCAAAAATAAACTTAATACTATTAAAAACGCTAATAAGAAATGTTTTATTCTGGACCAGCTCATTCCCATTCCTCCTCTTCATAAGGGACATATGGAAGGGATAGATAGAAAGTAGTGCCTTTTCCTTCAGTACTTTCTGCCCAAATATTTCCTCCATGTTGCTCGACTACTTCTTTAGATATGGCTAAACCTAAACCGCTACCGCCCATTGCTCTTGAGCGCGCTCTATCCACTCGATAAAAACGAGAGAATATTTTCCCTAAATCGGCTTTAGGAATACCCATACCTTCGTCCGTGATGCTTATAATCACGGTCTGTTCTCTTTTCACCATTCTTCCAGTAATCGTTCCCCCATCGGGAGAGTACTTAATGGCGTTGTTCATTATATTATCCAGCACTTGAATAATTCGGTCAGGATCGACTTCTACAAAAATAGATTCATTTTCTAAAACTTTTTTGATTTGGTAATTTTTCCCTTCATATTCTGCTGAATGTATAAGCATTTCAAAACGGTTTAAAACATGATCCAACATTTCCGTGATATCTACAATCTCAAGTTCCAGCACACTTTTTCCAGAATCTATGCGGGACAAGTGCAGTAAATCTTGAATCATTCGAATCATTCGGTCCGTTTCGTTCTGAGTGACTTCTAGAAATCGCGGAGCCAGTTCCGGATCTTCCCATGCTCCGTCTGCCAAGGCTTCGATATAGCTGCGCATACTTGTCAGTGGTGTACGTAGTTCATGAGACACGTTCGATACGAATTGTTTTCTCTCTTCGTCTATTCGTTCTTGTTCTGTGACATCATGAAGCACGCAGACAATCCCGCTGATGAAACCTGATTCTCTTTGGATGAGAGAGAAAGATGCACGCAAAATAGTTGGTGCTCCATTTTGAGTACCATTCAAGAGAATATCTTCCTGATTTTCTAGTATTTTTCTCAGTGATAGCTCTTCTTCGATATTTAATACTGTTAATAGATTCTTTTTCAAGGCTTCCTCGCTACTTATATCAAGCATAGATTGAGCCATTTCATTAAGAATGATAATTTTCCCTCTTCTATCTGTTGCTATAACTCCATCTGTCATATGGGTTAAAACACTGTCTAATCGTCTTCTTTCAGCTTCTGTAGATTCCTGAGCTTCTGCTACGTCATCGGATAAATCATTAATCGATCCCGCTAGCTGTCCCAATTCGTCTTCTCCGTATACTTTTAACGTGCCAGAGTAATTTCCTTCTGCGATTTGCCTTGTTTGCTTCTGCATTTCTTTAATCGGTTTAGTTAAAGCTCGAGAAACCATATTGGCTAAAAATAAGGACAAAATAATAGCGACAAAACTGGATTGTAAAAATATCCGAGTAATTTGGGAAATCTGAGAGTACACTGTTTCAATATTACTCTCCATTAAAATGGCGCCGATAAATTGATTATCCTGGTTCGATGAAAATACAGGCTCTACAATTTTCCACCGTCTATCACCAGTGACCGGATCCACTACTTGTCTAGGGATGGAGGACTCTGTGACTTGAGCTTGTCTGAGGTCTTGATCACTCGATAGCTGTCCCACAACGTTTTGTTGTGTGCCATCACTCGTTCCTATAATAATTAAATCTTCATTCACTACTTCTAATTGTGTTATCCCATTACCCGAAAAGTCAGCCAATAGACTGTTTATTTCTTGAGCCGAATCCATCTCCGTTTCTTCATCAGACGCTTCCATTTCAATATAAGGCAATAGTGTGCTCTCCAAGAAATTCATCTGAACTTGACGATCTTCTTGAAAATTAGCCACTAATTGCCTTTCAATTTGAGTAATAAAATTCGCCCCGATTAACTGCAGGGCGAATACAAGTAATAAGACAATCACAAAAACAATTTTTGTATTAATGGATTGGTAAAAACGTATCTTCTTTTTCATAAATCACTACTTCTCCTGTTGTTCAGGACTTCTTAGGTAATAGCCTACTCCTCGTCTAGTAACTAGAAAGTTTGGATGACTTGGACTATCTTCAATTTTTTCTCGTAAACGTCTGACTGTCACATCGACTGTACGGACATCTCCAAAATAATCATAACCCCATACGGTCTCAAGCAGATGTTCTCTTGTCATGACTTGTCCAATGTGCTGTGCCAAATAGTGAAGCAATTCAAATTCACGATGAGTCAGTTCAATGGTTTCCCCACGCTTGGATACGATATAAGCATCCGGATGAACAATTAAATCGCCTACTTCAATATCATTTGTCTCTTCTTTGGCTGGTTCGACATTTTGATTAGAAGTCTGTCTTCTAACATTGGCTTTTACACGAGCGACCAATTCTCTATTTGAGAAAGGTTTTGTGACGTAATCGTCTGCTCCTAGTTCTAATCCTAATACTTTATCAATCTCTTGATCTTTAGCTGTCACCATAATAATAGGTGTGTCTTTCGTTTTACGTACTTCTCGACACACTTCTAGTCCATCTATTTTAGGAAGCATTAAATCAAGAACAATCAAATCCGGGTTTTCTTCTTCTACTTTTTCAAGAGCTTCCTCACCATCGTAGGCTGTCACTACCTCAAAGCCTTCTTTTTCAAGGTTAAATTTTACTATATCGGAAATCGGCTTTTCATCATCTACTACTAATATCTTTTTCAAGAGTTTTCCTCCTCAGAACATATTCTACTGTTCCATTCTATTTTCTATTACAATCTGCGATTCCACTTAATTATACCCTACCTAAGAGATGGTAGCAATTTCACTTAAATATTATTTATTTTCTTCTAATAGTGAGATGTTTAGAGCTTCAGTCTTCTGTGCTTTTGCTTCACTATTTGGACGAACTTCAAGGGATAGGATTGAGGGATGATCCAATACGATAATCGAAATAATCGGATCAAAGCCTTTTTCTATAATTAAGTCTTTATCAAACACCGCCAGCTTATCGCCCTGCTTCACACTCATATTTTTTTCTACTGATGTGCTGAATCCTTCTCCATTAAGGAACAAAGTATCAATGCCAATATGAATTAATATCTTTATCCCTTCTTCTGATTCAATATAATAAGCGTGTTTCGTTTCTGCTACTTCAACTAATTTACCATTTATAGGAGAATAAACAGTTTCTGAAGATGGACGCATAGCAAAGCCATTTCCTATCATTTTTTTTGAAAATAAGTCATCAGGAACTTCTTCTATAGGTAAAACTTCTCCATCAGTTACAGCTGTTAAAGTAAGAACAGAATGGGAATGTTCTGACTCTTTAGCTTGATCTCCGAACTCATTTGATTGATTAGGCATAACTGTCTCCTTTTTTCTTGAAAAATCGTACTTTGTAGCTATTATTCTAACAATTAAAGCCGTTTCAAGCAATATGTTTCTACAGTAGCGTATTAGTTGGTCATACATACTTCTTCATGGTATTCTAGTGTTATAATAAGAAACAGAATAACTGAGTGAGATGTAAAGAAGGAGGGACAGGATGAATCTTGGATATATTATTTCTCTCATCATTTTAGGTGTTTCTCTGGTCATTCTAATTGTCGTGGGCTTTATGGCAATGAAGAAAATGAAACCAACACTTAAAAATATTGAAGAGACTAAAAAGACAATGGAAAGTCACAAGGAACATTTTACCCATGAAGGTGAGGTTATCCAAGGACGAGTCGAAGATTTAATGGCCCGTGTGGATTACACGAAATCTGTGGCTGAAATGAAAGCTCAGCGTTTTGAAGAACTATCTGTTATAGCTGCTGATTTTGGAGACAACCTCACGTATTTGAAGGAGCATGGTGGGGATTACTCTAAAGGTATCGCAGAAAATACCTATACAGAACTGAAAACAGATGGTCCACGGTTAGCTAAAACCTTTAAATTAGCTGTTCAAAAAACAATCGATAAACAAAAAGAGCGATATAGATAATACGGTCGCTCGTGTTTTAATTATAATACAAATGAGTGGAAGGTAGGAGAATAGTTATGCCAAAAGTTAGTTATACGAAAGCCGTCTTAATGAGTGCTGCAGCTGCATTTACTGCTTTACTGTTTGCACCAAAATCAGGTAAGGAATTTAGAAAAGATTTGAAAGACGAAGCGGTACGCATGAAAGAAGACGGAAGCGAAAAAGCTTCTGAATTAGTTGATGACTTTAAAGCTTCTTACATGGAAGCCGAAAGAGAATTAGAATCAGAACAAGCTAAACTAGATGCTAAACAAGCCCGTTTAAGTCAAACGATTGAAGAAATCGAAAAAGACTTGGCTTTAAGTGAGGCCGAAAGACAAGGTACGACAGACGTTGACGCAGCTAGAGCTAGTCACGCGATGTATACGGATGAACGCGTTGGGGATGTTAAAGACACGCCTTTAGAGCCGGAAAAAGATCAGGCTATTCCAAAAGATGAAGTAGATGAAGCCTTACATGATAACTATTTGTCTAATGACGACGACTTTAATTTAGATGAAAGTCAGTTAGACAATGAAGAAGATGCTTCCTTGAAGGTAAATCCGAACGACTAACATGATAGTGACTCACTTAAGTGATTGTCCTTAAGTGGGTTTTTCTTTGTAAAAAAACACGATAAGCGTCAGTCATTTAACGCATTATCGTGTTTATATAAGATATTTTAGTCTTTTTTTCGAATCCATACGGATATGGAGTCTGCATTAACCGGAAAGACTGCACTGCCTTCTTCATTAATAGTTATTTCTTCTTCTCTATTGCCCATCAAGTCAACGTATACTGCTCCAGCGTGCCATTCCCCGACTTTCATTTCTTTGAATCCTTCTTCTCCATTAGACATGATAACCGCATACCCCTCTGGGTGCTCTTCATCCCCAGTACGTGTGAATCCAATACAGCTGCCATAATCTAGGTAATTGTTTTGATTTCCATACGCATACTCTCTTCGAGCGTAAAGCAGTTTATCAATAATATCTCTGCACCCATCGTAGTCCACTTCTTCACTTTGATACCCATAATAATCACTATAGAAGACACATGGGTAGCCGTAAGAGCTTAACAGGATAAAACCATAAGCCAATGGTTTGAACCAAGGTTCAACGTAAGACTCCAGGGATTGACCTGGCTGAGAGTCATGATTTTCAACAAAGGTCACGGCTTGTTCAGCATTCGCTTTATAAAGTGTCCCGTCTAACAACCGTCTTAAATCGAAGTCTCCTCTTTGTTTAGAGGCCTCATGCAGGGCATAATGGAATCGAACATCCATTAACGACATAGCATAGTCTTGATCTTCTAAATAATCTTCCAAATATTCATACCCTTGATGCCAGTATTCTCCGACAAAGAAAAAGTCTTCTCCAAATTCTGCTCTTACATAATCCATCAAATTCTTAATAAATTCACTGTCTATATGTTTAACAGCATCTAAACGAATACCATCAATTTGCGTTTCATTAATGAACCATTTAATCCATTTCTTTGTTTCTTCTATCACTTCCGGGTGTTGGTAATCAATGTCTGCAAACATTAAGTAATCAAAGTTACCAAACTCATCTGATACATTTTCATCAGGTGCCCAGTCTTTTCCTTCCCCTTCTATTCTAAAAATGCCTTGTTCTCCTGTCTTAACGTCTTCAGAAACACCACTGAAATGGTACCAATGCCATTCGAAGTCCGAATACTTCCCAGCCCTTCCCGGGAAACTAAAATGAGTCCACGCCTCAATTTCTCTTGCTTCTCCTAATTCTTCATGTCTGTCCTCTTCTTTCACAGGTGTGGCATAAAAGGTTTCGGTCTTATCTGCTCCTCCCTTATGGTTGAGGACAAGATCTGCATAGACATGAATTCCCTGTTCGTGAAGGGCTTCTATTGCCTCGAGTAACTCTTCTTTGGTTCCATATTTAGTTCGTACGGTTCCTTTTTGATCAAATTCTCCTAAGTCATATAAATCATATATTCCATAACCGACATCCCCTTGACCAACACTTTTAAAGCAGGGAGGAATCCAGACAGAAGTAATACCTATTTCTTTCAAATGTGGGGCATCTTCTTTTAAACGTACCCAGTGTTTGCCATCATTTGGTAAGTCCCATTCAAAATACTGCATCATCGTTCCATTCATTGACATTAAACTAACCTCCAGCTTACTCCTTTTTCTATAGTCTTCCTTATTTTACAGTTCTACCCATCAATAAACAATTAAATTGCTTTATATGAAGCTGTTAATCACAGTTATTGCTGTAGATAATATAAAAACAGCCCTTCTTTTAAGCACACACATGCTTTAAGAAAGACTGTCTATTTTATCTAGGCACTTCTTCTCCAAACTCCGGGTGAAAAGAGGATGAGTATTGGAAAAATTTCTAAACGCCCCATAATCATAACTAGGGATAACAGTATTTTTATAAAAGGACTAAAGAGAGAGTAGTTAGCATGTGGTCCAACTATACCCAATCCTGGTCCAATATTATTAATGGTTGCTGCTACAGCACTAAATGCGGAGGTGAAATCTGATGTTTCTAATCCGACAATAAGAACGAGTGCGACAAAGATGACGACATAAAGAATAAAATAATTGCTAATCGCTTGAATCATTTTCCCTTTGACTGGTTTGTTTTCAAAACGAATACTCACAATTCTGTTAGGATAAGTATTTCTTTTCAACTCTGTTAAGGCTGTCTTTATAAGGATAGCGACTCTCGATACTTTTATTCCCCCACCAGTCGACCCAGCCATGGCTCCTACAAACATAAGTCCAAGTAAGATCATCTGAGAAAATAAGGGCCAGTTATCGAAATTGTCGGTCGAAAATCCTGTCGTTGTGATAATCGATGAGACACTAAAAAAGCTGTCTCTCAAAGCTTGTAAAATGGAATGTGTGGTTGTACTCAAGTGAATAGTAATGAGTGCGGTAGAACCTATAATAAACCCTAAGTACCATCTAAGTTCCTCACTTTTAAAGACTTCTTTAAAATGCTTCGTTATAAGGAAAAAATAGAGATTGAAGTTCATTCCAAATAAAATCATCGCTACACCTAAAATAATCTCGATTGATACACTATCATATGGGGCTACACTTCCATTTTTCATACCAAAGCCGCCTGTTCCTGCTGCCCCAAAAGCATGAATGAATGAATCAAATACTGGCATGCCTGCAAAAATAAGAAATAGTACGGTTAAAGCAGTCATAACTAGATAAATAACATAAAGGATACGGGCTGAATTGGATAACTTGGCCACTATTTTTCCAAAGGTCGGCCCTGGAACTTCTGCTTTCATTATATGAACTGTTTCAGATTCCATATGCGGTAATACAGCTAATGCAAATACAAGGACCCCCATCCCCCCGATTAAGTGAGTGAAGCTTCTCCAAAATAGCGAGGAATGGGCTAAATTTTCAACATTATCTAGGATGCTAGCACCAGTCGTTGTAAAGCCACTGCTGGTTTCAAAAAAAGCATCTACTAATGAAGGGATATCTCCGTTTAATACAAAGGGAATAGATCCGAAAAGGGATAATAATATCCATGATAAAGAAACAATCACAAAGCCCTCTTTAGCGTACAAACTCCTGTTTTTAGGCATTTTTTTTGTAAATAAATGCCCTATGATTCCGGTAACTAAAGCGACTAACAAAAAACTAAGAGAGTATCTTAAGGGCTCCTGGTATATAATACTGATTACTATAGGTATCAATAACAAAATAGCTTCTATTTGAAGCAATCTACCTAAGATATATGCTACTATTCTTTTGTTCACAAATAACCATCCTATGCTAAAATATCTTCAATATTTTCTAACGTTCTTTTTGTAGTCACTATAATGACCTGATCCCCTGGTTTAATAACGTCTTGACCAGTGGGAAAGATCAGTTTTTTATTTCTCACAATATAAGCAACCAGTAAATTATCTTTCATATTCATATCCTGCAGTTGTTGATTAACAACTCTGGAATGGTTCGGTACTCTAAATTGTAAGGCTTCGACTTGGTTATCCGCTATTCTGAATAAAGCCTCCACATCTGAACCATCATGTGTGTGCAGCGAACGAACAAATCTAATAATCTCATTGGCTATGAGTCTTTTTGGGGTAATAATCGATTGTAAGCCAATAGGCCCGAGTATTTTTAATAAATCCGTACGGTTAACCTTTGTTATTGTCTTCTTGGCACCTTGATTAAGTGCAAATAATGAGATGAGTAAATTTTCTTCATCTACCCCTGTTAAGCTTATAACCGTATCATATAATTCGATTCTTTCTTCTCTTAGAAATTCTTGATCGGTTCCATCCCCTTCAATGACAACCGCTTTAGGATACTGTTCACTTAACTCTTTTGCAATATCCGATCTATTTTCAATAACTTTTAATTCCATACGCATTTCAGCTAACATATCAAGTAAATACTGAGTCACTCTTCCCCCTCCAACAATAAGAGCGGAACGTAACTTTTCTTGTTTTAATCCTATTTTTCGATAACTTCTAGTCAAATCTTTTCGACTACCTGTTATGAAAATATGATCTCCTTTTTCTAATTGAGTCTCCCCACTAGGAATAAATACATAATCCTCTCTTAAAATGGCACAGATTAAGACATTTCCATAATTATTTCTGAAATCCTCAATTTTTGTGTCTGCTAGCTTACTTTCACCGCTTACTTCAATTTCAATGATACTGACTTTTCCATCTGCAAACTGCTCTACACTGAGCGCTTCCGTATAACGAATCACACGAGCAATGTCTTTAGCGGCTTCCATTTCAGGATTAATCATCATGGTGATACCTAATCCTTCACGCATGAAGTCCATATATCCGGCATATTCTGGATTTCTCACTCGTGCAATGGTGTGTTTGGCACCGAGTTTTCGCGCAATAATAGCAGAGATGATATTGACTTCATCTTCTGGAGTAACAGCGATAAAAATATCACACGTTTCTACATCTGCTTCTACTTGAGCTTCATAACTTGCTGAATTTCCAACAAGTCCTGTTATATCATTTTTATTTATAATACGTTCAAGAACACGTTCGTTCTTTTCAATGAGGAGAATATCATTTCCTTCTAATGAAAGTTCTCTGACTAGAACTTCCCCCACTTTTCCCCCACCGGCAATAACTATATTCACGCGACTATCTCCTTTTATTAAATGTGTTTACTCCTTCTTCATAATAGCAGAATCAAGTAAGTTTTCAATAAACTATTATTGTATTTATAGGATTATTCCAGTAAACTTTATCTATTCATATATTTTTTTAGTGCTTACGAAGGGAAGCTTTATTTAATGACTACTATTATTCGACGATTTAATGACTGGCCTATTCCAATAAAAATTATCTTGAGTTTTGCCCTTGTTATTTTCTTAGGTTCTATTTTACTGTCTATGCCATTCAGTCAGCTGGATAGTTCTGAAGCTAATTATTTTGATCACTTATTTGGAGCTGTTTCAATGGTAGCCGTTACAGGCCTGTTCACTCAGCCCGTTGCGCACACCTACTCATTTATCGGTCAAGTCTTTGTCCTCCTCTTAATCAAGCTTGGAGGATTAGGTTTAATCACTATCGTATCTGCAGTGGTCCTTCAATTTGGAAGACGTGTAAGCATTCAAGGTGAAGTCACTCTCCAACAAGCTTTAAATAGGAAAGATAGAACAGATTTCAAGTATTATATTCTATCAATAGTTAAGTATACTACTTTGATAGAACTCATTGGAGCTTCAATCATGTCTATCCACTTTGTTCCTGCCTTTGGTTGGCGTGATGGCTTATTTACATCCGTTTTTTTAACTATATCAGCCTTTAATAATGCAGGTTTTGACAATTTGGGTACGGCAAGTTTACAACCTTATATGACTAATCCTATTATCAATACTGTTATACCTGTCTTAATTATACTCGGTGGACTCGGCTTTTCAGTTTGGTTTGATATAGGAAAGAGGTTCAAATCACTTCTATTATATAAAGATTGGAAAGATTGGAGAAGTTTAAAAAGAAATTACCGTCATTTAAATTTACACTCTCGCCTAGTGATAAAATGGACCTTCTGGCTAATCATTGGAGCCATGTTTTTATTTATGCTATCAGAATGGAATCATCCAGAAACTATCGGCACTTTATCACTCATTGACAAATTCCAAGTCAGCTTTTTTCAGGCTGTTACTTTACGAACGGCAGGCTTTGGTACTGTAAACTATGCAGAGCTGCACATGTTTACTCTCATGGTCTTTACAGTCTTCATGTTCATTGGAGGATCTCCTGGTGGTACAGCTGGTGGAGCTAAAACATCTACAGTCGCCTTGGCTGTTATCTTACTAAGCTCTGAAATTAGAGGACTATCGAATGTTAATTATAAGCATCATACCTTAAAAACTGAAATTGTTAAACGTGCTTTAGTTATTGTGGTAATGTTTGTGCTGCTTAACTTTGTAGCTATTTCTATAATAACTATTTTTGATGGCCATGTTCCTTTACAATTCATTTTCTTTGAATCTATTTCGGCTTTTGGAACGGTTGGACTCTCAGCAGATTTAACCCCTACTTTGTCCCGTTATAGTCAGACAGTTATAATGTTTGCCATGTTTATAGGAAGATTAGGTCCAATTACTATATTTACAGCATTAGCCAATCAAGATAAAAAGAAAAAAGATGTTAAATATGCAACTGGTGAAATTTTAATCGGTTAAAGGAGTAGTATACATGAGAAAAACTGTTGGAGTTTTAGGTTTAGGTGTGTTCGGATCAGCTATAGCCAAACGATTAGGTGAACAAAATTTTGATGTCATCGCTGTTGATGAAGATTTAGAAGATGTTGACCGTGTGGAACCCTATGTTGTTCAAGCGGTTCAAGGAAATATTTCAGATCTTGAATTACTGAAGAGTATTGGATTTGAAAACTGTGATGTGGCCGTTATCGGAACAGGGGCTAGTTTGGAAGCAAGTGTTTTAGCCATCATAAACTGTAAAAAATTAGGTATTGAACATATTATTGCTAAAGCAATTAACAGAACTTATATGGAAGTGCTGCTTGAAATCGGGGCTCACGAAGTTATCCGTCCTGAAAAAGAGATGGGCGATAAAGTGGCTCGCAATATCATGCGTAATCATATACTTGATGTGATCGACTTGGATGAAGAAAATTCGATTATTGAATTTAATGCACCAAAAAGATGGATCGGTAAAACATTAAGAGAGCTGGATTTACGAAAGGAATATGAAATCAACGTCATTGGTATAAAATCAAGAAAAGAAGATAGCTTATCCATAAATGTTCCCCCTAATCAAAAAATTGAGACCGGCAATATAATTATAGCAATCGGCAAGCCAGATATGTTTGAACACTTAGATTATACTGATCGTCTATAATAAGAGAATTAATTAAAAAAAGGAGCTCATATCAATATGATTTTGAGCTCCTTTTTTTATTCCTTTTATTAGTAAAAAACTCTGAAGTGAATATTAATTAGCAATTTGATTTTCAGGATAATAAGACAAAGATGAAAACTTATTGTATTCTTTTATAAATAATAACTTAACAGTTCCCCTAGCACCCGAACGGTTCTTTTCAAGAATAACTTCTACGATATTCTCGTCTCCCTGTTCTTCCTCTTCTTCATCCTCATTACGGTAATAATCTTCTCTGTATAAGAACGCAACAATATCTGCATCCTGCTCTATAGAACCAGACTCTCTTAAATCACTCAGAATCGGCCTTTTATCCTGTCTCTGCTCAACACTACGGGATAGCTGTGACAGGGCAATAACGGGCACAGAGAGCTCTTTTGCCAGCTTTTTAAGCTGTCTAGATATCTCCGACACTTCTTGTTGTCGGCTTTCTTTACCAGATCCTTCAATTAACTGAAGGTAATCAATAACTATTAAACCGAGGTTTCCTTTTTCCTGCTTCAAACGACGACATTTTGCTCGGATTTCTGCTGTTCTAATACCAGGAGTATCATCTATATAAATATTTGCTTTAGATAAACTCCCCATTGCTACAAATAATTTTGTGAATTCTTCTTCAGTCAATTGACCCGTACGCAAATTAGATGCATTAATTGTTCCTTCTGCACATAACATACGATTGACCAGTTGTTCTGCACCCATCTCTAAACTAAAAATGGCCACAGTTTCATCTGTTTTAGTTCCAATGTTTTGAGCCACATTTAAGGCAAATGCAGTCTTTCCTACACCTGGTCTGGCTGCCAATATAATCAGCTCGTCTTGATGCAAACCGGCTGTCATCTGATCTAATGCCTTATATCCAGTTGATAAACCTGTTATATCATCATCATTTTGAAAAAGTTCATCTATATTATTGATTGTTTCTCTTAAAACTGTTTCAATATCTACGAAACCACTTCGGCTTCTTTTTTCTGATACTTCTAAGATTTTTCTTTCTGCTTCATCTAGTAAGTTAGGTACATCATCTGCTTCCTGGTATCCTCTACTAGCTATATCAGTCGCTGTTTGAATTAATTTTCGAAGAATGGAACGTTCTTCAACTATTTTCGAATAATACTCTACGTTAGACGCTGTAGGTACCGTGGTAGCGATTTCCGCTAAATATGGGGTGCCTCCAACATCCTCAAGTATTCCTTTTGATTCTAATGAGTTAGCAATGGTAACGACGTCTATTGCTTCATTTCTCTCATTTAACTCTGTCATTGCTTGAAATATAAGCTGATGAGCTCTTCTATAAAAGTCATCGACTTCTACGTATTCCATAGCAGGAATTAGAGCTTCCGGGTCAAGTAAAACAGACCCTAATACCGATTGTTCTGCTTCTATATTTTGAGGGGGTAAACGGTCTCCTAAAGCTTCCATTGCACAATCCTACTTTCTTTCATCTTCTAATCTGTCTATTTATTGTACAGTATCCCAATTAAAAAGTATATAAAGGAACATGCGTTTGCAATGAAATGTTTCACGTGAAACATTTTCGTTTTATTCAGTGGTCATATCTTAATTAAGATAAAAAAAGTTGCCAATTAAAGGATTGGCAACTTTCATCTGTTATTATTCTTCTATAGGTAAAACACGCACTGTAAGTTCAGCAGACACTTCACGGTGTAACTTGACTTCCAGTTTTTGGCTACCTAATGAACGCATAGGCATTTTTTGAATAATCTTTCTTTTATCTACTTTTATATCTAACTGTTTTTCTAATTCTTTAGCAATTTGCTTAGTTGTAACAGAACCAAAGAGACGTCCATCTTCTGCAGCTTTCTCTTTAATTTCAAGTGGGTTCTTTTCAATCGTTTCTTTATCTTTCTTTGCTTCCTCTAGAATTTCTGCTTCTTCTCTTTCCTGAGCTTTTTCTTTCATAGCTAATTCTTTTTTAGCTCCTGCTGTGGCTTCTTTAGCTAATCCTTTTTTCAGTAAAAAGTTGTTCGCATATCCCGGAGAAACAGTTTTAACTTCTCCCTTTTTTCCAGTTCCTTTAACATCTTTTAATAGAATGACTTCCATAGTAATACTTCCTCTCTAAATTAGTTTAGTTCAGAATGAATAACTTCTTTTAATTCTTCTATTGTTTCAGAAACACTTTTACCATCTATTTGAGTAGCCGCATTTGATAAATGACCACCGCCACCCATTTTTTCCATAATTATTTGAACATTTATTTTACCCAAACTGCGCGCACTTATTCCAACCATATCATCTGATCGTCTGGTCACAACAAAGGCAGCTTCCACACCTGACATACTTAACATAGTATCAGCAGTTTGAGCAGAAGTGACCGGTGGATACACATCATTATCTTCACCAGCGGCTATTGCTACCCCATCTCTTACAAATTCTAGATTTTCAATTATACGACTTCTTTGTAAATAATTCTCAGGGTCTTCTTTTAATAAACGCTGAATCATAGTAGAGTTGGCACCAACTGACTGCAGGTAGCTAGCCGCATCAAACGTTCTAGACCCTGTTCGCAGACTGAAGTTGTTAGTATCGACGACAATGCCTCCAAGTAAGGCTGTGGCTTCAATTCGATTAATTGGATCACCATCACTCGTCACATATTCAAATAACTCAGTTACTAATTCAGCTGTTGATGAAGCATAGGGTTCAATATAAACCAATAGAGGATTTTCTGTAAAGTCTTCTCCTCTTCTATGATGATCTATTACAATATTGCGATTTGTTTTCTTTAATAGATTAGGAGCTATGGATAAGACAGGCTTATGATGGTCTACTAATATGACCAGGTCTCCTTCTGTTATCATCTCTTCTGCTTTATTTGGTGAGACAATATTAGAATGCACCTGTTCATGTTTTTTTATTTCATCCATGAGCTTTGTGACGTCACTGCCCAAATCTTCGTTGTCTACAACAACATAAACTGATTTTTTTAGCATTTTAGCAATTCTAGCGACTCCTAATCCAGATCCTATAGAATCCATATCTGGATTTTTATGGCCCATAACAAAAATCTGATCACTATCAGTCATAATTTTCTGCATCGCCTGACTAATCATACGTGAACGGACTCTTGTCCTCTTTTCCATTGGATTAGTTTTTCCACCATAATATCGAGGTTCTTCATTAACTGCTTTAACTATAGCCTGATCGCCACCACGACCTAAAGCTAAATCAAGATTGCTCTGTGCTAATTCAGATAATTTATCAAATGAGTCTTCACCATAGGCAATCCCCATACTAATAGTTAAAGGTAGATTTCGTTTTGACGTTCTTTCTCTGATATTGTCAATAATATTAAATTTTTCGTTCTCGATTCTTCTTAATTCTTTTCTACTTAATAACAGAAAATAGCGATCATCGGATGTTCTTTTATAAAATATTCCATGTTGCCTACCCCAATTCGAAAAATAAGTAGTTAACATACTATTAAATCCGGAAACCCCTCGATCATCTAACCCTTGCGTTATTTCATCATAGTTATCAAGGAATAACCATCCGATAACCGGTCTGTTTTCCTCGTATTCTTCTTTAACCGTTGCGTATTCGGTTATATCCAACAAGTATAGGGCATTTAAATCTGTTTGAACGGTCACTTGATACTTTTTACCGTTCCATTCCACTATTTGTTTATCATTTCTTTCAGAATCCATGAGATAAATGGCTAACTCTTCATTAACCTTATCCAATGGCTCATTTAGCACATTTTCTTCATCTGAGAGTTGAGTTTGCAAATATGGATTTACCCATTCAATCTCATTTTCATCATTTAAGAGTATAATACCAATAGGCATTTTTATTAATGCTTCTTGTTCTCCTCTTTTTATTCGGTAAGAGAGATTTAAAATATATGAGTTCAACTCTCTTAAGTAGTCGCTTCCGAACTTCCAAGCTATTAATATTATAATGACAAATAAAATCAACATTAAAAAGCCAAGCCAAATGTAGGCTGTGAAACTCAGCACAACCATTATGATTTGGGTAATCACCACTATTAAAATTGAAAATCTTAATGAAGGGTGATTCATAAATTCAGGAAATTGTTTTTCCTTCTTTTTATTATTCATATTGTCTCCTTTTAACGCTTCACTTTTTATAAGTTTATCATTTTTTCCCTTATCATTCTATATAAGGTTCTATTTTTAATAAAAAGTGTTTCACGTGAAACATTTACTACATGAATTCAAAAGGCTGTGACATCAAATGTCACAGCCCATTTAAAATTTAATTTAGTTTTCTTCTGTAACAAATGGTAGTAACCCCATAATACGAGCGCGTTTAATTGCTTTCGTTAATTTACGTTGGTTTTTTGCATATGTCCCAGTTACTCGACGAGGTAAAATTTTACCACGTTCTGAGATGAATCGTTTTAATAAATCGATGTCTTTATAATCAATATATTCAATATGATTAGCTGCAAAGAAATCTACTTTACGGCGCTTTCTTCCGCCTCTACGTCCAGCCATGTTATAATCCTCCTTTTATTCTTGAATCAAAATGGTAAATCATCATCGGAAATATCGATAGAGTCATTGCTTTCAAATGGGTCTTCATCGAAATTCGCATAATTATTCTGCTTATTGTTGTTATTACTCGAAGCCTGATTTTGATTACTTTGTTGTGAATAGTTATTATTCGAGCTATTCGAATTAGAGTAACCACCACTATTGCTAGAACCATCGTTTTGGGCACGTCTTTCAGTGACCGATTTAGGTTCAAGCATTTGGAAATTATCACAGACAACTTCTGTAACGTAAACTTTACGCCCTTCATTGTTTGTATAATTTCTAGTTTGGATTCTTCCTGTGACACCAACTAACGACCCTTTACGAGTGAAGTTAGATATGATCTCAGCAGTTTTTCTCCATGCAACCACATTAACAAAGTCTGTTTCTCTTTCCCCTTGTGCATTTGTATAAGGGCGTTCAACAGCTATAGAAAACGTAGCCACAGCAATACCACTACCTGTATAACGAAGTTCAGCATCTCTGGTTAATCTACCTACTAATACAACATTATTAATCAATCAATATGCTCCTTTCATAACAGACACTAAATATAATGTTTCACGTGAAACATTATTTTTCTAAACGAACAATCATATGACGTAAAATATCGTCATTGATACGTGCTAGGCGTTCAAATTCATTGATAGCCGCTGCATCTGAAGCTTCTAGGTTAACTAAGTGATATGTTCCTTCACGGTAACCTTGAATTTCGTATGCAAAACGACGTTTCGCCCAGTCTTTTGATTCAGTAACTTCAGCGCCATTATCTGTTAGGATAGTATCGAAACGCTCTACTAAAGCTTTCTTTCCATCTTCATCAAGATCAGGACGGATAATATATAAAATTTCATATTTAGCTGATTGACTCATCTTTGACTGCACCTCCTTATGGTCTTTGGCCCTTTCTTTTGAAAGAGCAAGGAGAGTATTCTTTTTAAGAGTACTCACTCCGAAGTATTATAGCATAATACAATAGTCAGCACAAGTATTTTTAGAGTATTTCATCTTTCTATAAATGCAAAAAATCAAGGCGTTTCACATTTTTATAATGTGATCGCCTTGATTCCATTTACTAATCTTAGTCTTGCTCATCTTCAGAGATTTCATCCAAAGGTATGTCCGTTTCCATTTCTTCTACATCTTCTTCAGATTCCACTTTAGCTAAAGTGGAAACATAGTTGTCTTCTTCTAACTTCATTAATCTGACACCTTGTGTGGCTCGACCTGTTTGAGAAATATTTTTCGCATGGAAACGAATAATGACTCCCGTTTTAGTAATCAACATGATATCTTCTTCTCCAGTTACTGTTTTCATACCAATAAGTGGTCCGTTTTTATCAGTGATATTAATTGTTTTGACTCCTTTACCACCGCGACCGCGAATGGCATATTCTGAGGCAGGTGTACGTTTTCCGTAACCTTTTTCAGAAATGACAAGTACTTCAGAGTCTGAATTTAATTTATCCATTCCAACGACATAATCATCTTCTCTTAATTTAACTCCACGTACCCCAGAAGCAGCTCTTCCCATACTTCTAACGTCTTCTTCGTGGAAGCTAACAGCATACCCTTGTCTAGTCGCAATAATGATGTGGTCTGATCCATTAGTCAAAGTAACGTCAATAAGCTCATCGCCTTCTTTTAAGACAATAGCTTTCAATCCACTAGTTCGAATATTTTTAAATTCATCCGTAGATGTTCTCTTGACAGTTCCATAACGCGTCGTAAAGAACAGATGTTCCGTTTCATCGTGTTCGCCTCTTGTTTTAACAATAGCTTCAATCTTTTCATTGTTATCAATACCCAGGAAGTTTATAGCTGGAATACCTTTAGCTGTTCTACCATATTCCGGTATTTCATATCCCTTGGCTTTATAGACTTTGCCCGTATTTGTAAAGAATAAAAGCAAATCATGAGTGGAACAGGTAACCATGGTTTCAACAAAGTCATCTGTATTGGTTCCCATTCCTTTAACGCCTCTACCTCCACGGTTTTGAGCTTTAAATTCTGTTATTGCCATACGTTTCATGTACCCATTATGTGATAAAGTAATCGCAATTTCTTCTTCTTCGATTAAATCCTCATCTTCAATACTTAGAGATTCACCTACAAGCAATTCAGTTCGTCTGTCATCCCCATGTTTATCGGCTATTTCTTCCAATTCTGTTTCGATAATCTCATTTATACGTTCTGGACTGGATAAGATATCATTTAAATCTTGAATTAATTGAATAAGATCTTCGTATTCCCCTTCAATTTTTTCCCTTTCCAGACCTGTCAATCGAACCATGCGCATATCTAAAATAGCTTGTGCTTGACGATCACTTAGGCCAAAACGCTCTATTAAAGCATTTTTGGCTAATTCACCTGTCTGCGATCCTCGAATAATAGATATAATTTCATCAATATGATCTAAAGCTATACGTAAACCTTCTAAAATATGGGCCCGCGCTTCTGCTTTTCGTTTATCATACTCCGTACGACGTCGAATAACTTCTCGCTGGTGTTTTAAGTACTCTCTTAAAATTTCTCTGATACCTAATGTTTTTGGCACACCATTGACAATGGCTAGCATATTAAAGCCAAATGAGGTCTGCATAGGTGTCATTTTATATAAGTTATTCAAGACGATACTAGCAGAGACATCTCTTCTCACATCAATAACAATACGCATTCCGTCTCTATCGGACTCGTCATTCAAATCTGTGATACCTTCAATACGTTTATCCCTAGCTAAATCAGCAATGCGTTCAATTAGCTTCGCTTTATTCACTAAATAAGGGATTTCATCCACCAATATGCGTTCTTTTCCATTGGGTTGCACTTCGATTCTTGCTTTAGCACGAATTTTTATAGATCCTCTACCTGATTCGTATGCTTTTCTAATACCAGATTTCCCCATAACCATAGCTCCAGTAGGAAAATCAGGACCTGGCATAACTTCCATTAATTCAGCTATAGTAGCGTCGTCATTATGCATCATAATACGACAAGCATCAATGACTTCCCTCAAGTTATGTGGAGGAATATTGGTTGCCATTCCTACCGCAATACCAGAAGCACCATTTACGAGTAAATTCGGAAATCGAGCAGGTAAAACATCTGGCTCTCTTTCACTTCCATCGTAGTTATCATGGTAATCGATGGTGTCTTTATTAATATCTCTTAGTAACTCTAATGATACTTTGCTCATACGAGCTTCTGTATAACGCATAGCCGCCGCACTGTCACCATCAATTGAACCGAAGTTACCGTGTCCTTCAATTAAAGGATTACGGTAACTGAAGTTCTGAGCCATACGCACCATTGATTCATAAATAGCTGAGTCTCCGTGTGGGTGATATTTACCCATAACATCCCCAACAATACGGGCCGATTTTTTAAAAGCTTTATCTGGTGTCATTCCTAATTCATTCATTCCGTATAAAATACGGCGGTGAACAGGTTTCAGACCATCTCTTACATCTGGTAAAGCACGTGATACAATAACACTCATTGCATAATCTAAAAATGATGTTCGCATTTCACTTGACACATTTATCTGTTCAATACGTGAGTCTTTTTCTTCAGTCAAGTAGTTCTTCCTCCTTAAGCCGTGTTCCTAATTGTCCTGTTGCTCTAAACATCGATATTCTGAACATACATAGCATTTTCTTCAATAAAATCTCTTCTAGGTTCTACTCTTTCACCCATCAGCATATCAAAGACTAAGTCAGCATCAATCGCATCATCTACTGTCACTTGAAGTAGGCGACGATTGGCCGGGTTCATTGTGGTTTCCCATAACTGTTCCGCATCCATTTCACCTAACCCTTTATAACGCTGAATAGAGGGCTTAGGAGACGCAGGTATCTCTTTAAGGTATTCTTCCAGTTCTCTGTCAGTATCCAGGTAGACCTCTTTTTTACCCTGTTTTACTTGATATAAAGGGGGCTGAGCAATATAAACAAAGCCGGCTTCTACTACAGGACGCATATAGCGGTAAAATAACGTAAGAAGCAAGGTACGAATATGAGCGCCATCCACATCGGCATCCGTCATAATAATCAACTTATGGTAACGGGCCTTTTCAATATCGAATTCTTCTCCAAAACCAGTGCCCATTGCAGTAAACAAGGCACGGATTTCTTCATTCGCTAAAATTCTGTCAATAGATGCTTTTTCCACGTTTAAAATTTTACCTCTGATAGGTAAGATAGCTTGAAACAATCGGGATCGTCCTTGTTTAGCCGATCCTCCAGCAGAGTCTCCCTCAACAATAAATATTTCTGATTGTTCAGGATCTTTTGAAGAACAGTCTGCTAATTTACCTGGCAAATTACTGATTTCTAACCCATTCTTCTTGCGTGTCACTTCTCGTGCTCGCTTAGCGGCTAAACGGGCTTTGGCAGCTAAAAGAGCTTTGTCTATAATTTTTTTACTCGTCTGAGGGTTTTCCATTAAGAATCGGTCAAAGTGTAAGCTGAAGAGACGATCCGTGATGGTTCTTACTTCTGAATTACCCAATTTAGTTTTAGTTTGTCCTTCAAACTGAGGATCAGGGTGTTTGATACTTAATACAACTGTTAACCCTTCTCTTACATCTTCTCCACTTAAATTATCATCATTTTCTTTCAAAAATTTATTCTTTCTCGCGTAATCATTAATAATACGAGTGAGGGCTGTTTTAAATCCAGATTCATGCATACCCCCTTCATAGGTGTGAATATTATTAGCAAAACTCATAATATTCATGTGGTAGCCATCTGTATGCTGCAAAGCAACCTCTACTGATATGCCTTCTTGTTCATCTTCCAAATAAATAGGCTCATCGTACAATACGGTTCGACTCTGATTCAGGTATTCAACATAACTTTTAATACCGCCATCGTATTTATATTCTAAACGGTTCGGTTCTTCTTCCTCAGAACGCTGATCTTCAATCGATATAGTCAAACCACGATTTAAGAAAGCTAATTCACGCACACGAGTAGCTAATTTGTTGAAATCATATTCCGTAGATTCTGTAAATATATCTGAATCCGCCTTAAATCTAACTACTGTTCCGCGTGTATCTGTTTCCCCTGATTCTTTCACGTCATACATGACTGCTCCACGTTCATAACGCTGGTTATATATTATTCCGTCACGATGAACGTACACTTCTAAGAATTCTGATAAGGCATTAACTACAGAAGATCCCACTCCGTGCAGGCCTCCAGAAACTTTATAACCGCCTCCACCGAATTTACCTCCTGCGTGTAAAACGGTAAAAATCGTTTCAACAGCAGGACGTCCTGTTTTTTCCTGAATATCAATAGGAATCCCACGACCATTGTCTTTAACCGAAATAATATTATCCGGTTCAATGATAATCTCAATAGTGTCCGCATGCCCAGCCATGGCTTCATCAATGGAGTTATCTACGATTTCCCATACTAAATGGTGTAATCCTGATGGACCTGTAGAACCGATGTACATTCCGGGACGTTTTCGAACCGCTTCAAGTCCTTCTAGAACTTGAATTTGACTGGCATTGTACTCTTCTCTTAATTCTTCTACTTGTTTAGGTGTCAATTTTTCTTCTGCCACTTTTTTACTCACTCTCTCTTTCTATCTGTCCACTGTGCACTCTAAAAATACGAGGATTCTCTAATAGTTCCTTTTTTACGCCATCCAGACTTGTTGTCGTCAAGAAGGTTTGAACTTTGTCCTGAATCGTTCTTAATAAATGCGTTTGCCTGTCGTCATCCAATTCGCTTAAAACATCATCCAATAATAAAACGGGGTACTCCCCCGTCATTTCTTTCATCAGTTCAATCTCAGCTAATTTTAAACTCAAAGCAGCCGTCCGTTGTTGTCCCTGTGATCCGTAAGTCTGAACGTTTTTGTCATTCACATAAAAACGAATATCGTCTCGGTGTGGACCGATAAGTGTCGTTCCTTGTTCACGTTCTCTTTTTTTATTTTTCTCATACTGTTGAAGTAAATCAGTCATAATTTGAGATTTTTCGGTTTGGGAAGTTGTTAAAACAGATGAAGCGTAATCTAAAGTCAGCTTTTCTTTTCCCTGAGAAATGTCAGAATGGATAGGCTGGGCCCATTTTTCAAGACGTTTTACAAAGGAAAAGCGTTCAGCCAACACTTCAGATCCTTCAGCTGCTAATTGTTCATTCAAAATAGTCAGATAGGTTTCATCTAAAGACCCGTTATATTTATGCTGTTTCAAATAAGCATTTCTTTGTTTTAAAACTTTTTGATATTCCACTAGATGGTACAAGTAAATAGAACTCATTTGTCCCATCTCCATATCTAAGAATTTTCTTCTCACAGATGGAGAGCCTTTAACTAAAGATAAGTCTTCAGGGGCAAATAAAATCACATTCAAATGACCAATATAGCTACTCAGCTTTTTCTGTTCTAAATGATTTAATTTGGCTTTTTTTCCTTTTTTTGACAAGACAATTTCTAGTGGAAAAGAGTTGTTCTTTTTTTCGACTGTTCCATATACCTTTGCAAATTCCTGATTCCAACCAATTAATTCCCTGTCATTAGCCGTTCGGTGGCTTCTGGCCATAGCCAGTAAATAAATACTTTCCATCATATTCGTTTTACCTTGAGCATTTTCTCCTAAAAAGACATTAATACTTTTAGAAAATAAGGCTGTCGCCTCTTCGTAATTTCTATAGCCTTTTAGTTTTAAATCCTTCAGATACATTATTTTTCTCCGCTTTGGTTAGATTCAACAATGAATTGGCCTACTTCTTCTACTTCAACGGTATCCCCGTGGCGTAACTTCTTTCCACGCCTGTTTTCACGTTCTCCGTTTACCCAAACATCATATTCAGCTAAAAATGGCTTAGCCATCCCTCCACTTGAAATGATAGTTGCGTGTTTCAGAAATTGACCGAGTGTAATAGTTTCCCCTTCTATACGAATGGTTTCTTTCACATTAATCGGCTCCTCACAAAATAAAGACGTGGATTGAAATAATCCACGTTTACTTGATTTCTCATCTTTAATTATACCTTAAATGGCCAGTTAAAACAAATTTATATAGGTAAATAAGCTCTCTCATCCATTTTACTGTCCTTTTAAAGAAATCAGCATTTTATATCAAATGGCCTCAAAAACGAATTTTTTTACTCTTTTATGGATTTCTGTATCAAAAAATGATTCAAGACAGATTTTTTTAGAGGTCGAAAAAATGTTAAACGATGGTTTGATAGAAGTATTCCTTTTTTGCATAGGACACGAACTTTCACAAGACTTCTCTAACACCCTTTATAAATTAAAAATCCGGAATATATCCGGATTTTATCTGTAGCTATTAAGTTGATGTTCTGATTGGTGTAATGAGCTGAATAAAATCGTTTGTATCCTCCGTTGGAACTAAAACAAACGGACGAAGAGTGGAAATCAATTTAACTGTTATTTCTACCGGTCCGAAAGTAGCAAGGGCTTGTTTTAAATAATCTGGGTTGAAAGAAATTTCCATCTCTTCCCCATTAATATCATTGTAAGCAACTTGTTCATTGACTCGACCAACTTCTGGTGAATTTCCTGTAATTTCTACACTGTTATCTTTTACAGATAACTTCACCACGTTGTTTTTTCCTTCATGAGACAGTAAGGAAGCTCTTTCTACTGCTCCAAGAAGGACTTGAGCATCTAAAGTGACATTCGTTGTGGACGTTTCAGGAATTAAACGATCAGTTTCAGGGTAATTTCCTTCAAGTAAGCGAGAGTAAAAATACGTGTCTTCAGTTTTAAATAAAATCTGATTCTCTGCAATAGCGACTTCAATTTCTTCAAGAGTGTCGTCAAGTAAACGTGTTAATTCTTGTAAGCTTTTACCTGGAATAACTAAATCATGGGATAAGCCTTCCATTCCTTCTATCGGAATAACTCGTTGACTGAGTCGATGGCTATCCGTAGCGACTGCTTTTAATTTACCCTCTTGAATCATCAAACGGACACCAGTCAAAATTGGTCGTGTTTCATGAATAGAGACAGCTATAACCGTTTGTCTGATAACTTTTTTAAGTAAGTTGACAGGTAAAGTAAAAGATTGAGTAGTATCAATTTCAGGAAGATGAGGATAATTGTCTGCATCTAACCCATTAATCACAAAGGATGATGAAGCAGAAGTGATAGACGTTTGTTCTCTATCTTTTACTTCAACAGTAAATTGATCATCCGGTAATTTATTTACGATGTCGCTAAAGAATCGAGCCGGTTGTAAAACAATTTGACCTTCTTCTTCTATTTCTAAGCTGGCTTTTTCATCATGAGCACTTAAAAGCGTCTCAATAGAAATATCTGAATTACTCCCTGTCATTTTTATTCCTTGAGAATCAGCTATTAATTTAATACCAGTTAATATAGGTATAGTGGATCGAACTGAAACAGCTAATTGCACATCTTTTAATTTCTTTAAGAAAGCTGATCGGTTAACGGTGAATTTCATATGCATCCTCCAATAGTTTTATAGTGTGTCTTAATATTATATAGTATATAAATAATATAGTAATAGTAGTAGGCCCTGTGTATAGTGTGGATAACTCATTTTGAGCAACAATAGCAATGTTTTCCACTTGTGGATAACCTGTGCATAAGAATGTGTTTAACTCTTTGTTTTATCCACAGCCCCTTTTTACAGACTTTTTCTGATTTCGTCTACTTCGGCTTTTATTTCCTCATTACTATCGACTAGTTTTTTTATTTTTTCATGAGCATGAATGACTGTTGTATGATCTTTTCCGCCAAATTCTTTTCCAATTTTCGGTAAAGAGGTACTTGTCAGCTCTCTAGATAGATACATAGCTATTTGTCGGGGCAGAACAATTTGCCTGACACGTTTTTTTCCTTTTAAATCCGCTAGTGTTATATCGTAATACTTAGAAACTTTTTGCTGAATAGAGGCGATGGATACATTTTGTTTCGAATCATTTTTTACCATGCTTTTTAATGCATCAGCAGCTAAACTTGTCGTGATGTCACTGCGCTGGATGGCGGAATAAGCCTGAACACGGACTAAAGCCCCTTCTAACTCTCGAATATTCGAATCAATCTGCCCAGCAATATAGCTGAGTGCATCGTTTGGAATTTCAAGCCCTTCAGCGTTTGCTTTCTTTCTTAATATGGCAATACGCGTCTCTAAATCCGGAGGGGTGATATCTACAGATAAGCCCCACGCAAAGCGTGATACCAAGCGTTCCTGCAGTTTAGGAATTTCATTTGGCAAGCGATCACTTGTTAGAACAATTTGCTTACGCTGATCATACAAAGCATTAAATGTATGGAAAAACTCCTCCTGGGTTCCCTCTTTGTCAGCAAAGAACTGGATATCATCGACTAACAACAAATCGACATTTCGGTATTTTTGTCTAAATTTCTCCTGCGTTCGATTCTGAATTGAATTGATAAAATCATTCGCAAAATTTTCACTCGTTACATATTTAATGTTTGCATTGGGGTTAATCTGCAAGTACTGATGGCCAATGGCATGCATCAAGTGTGTCTTCCCTAAACCTACTCCCCCATAAAAGAATAATGGGTTATAGATTGTTCCAGGCTCTTCTGAAACCACTAAAGCAGCTGCGTGTGCCATTTGATTTCCTTTACCAATAACAAAAGTATCGAATGTGTATTTGCTGTTTAGTGTACTCGATACAGCAGGTGACTCGAATGTCTGCATGTTATTTCCAACGGCTTCTTCTGCAGCCTGTTCCTCAGAAGTTACAAATAAGGGAGCTATTTCTCTCCCGACAAATTCATATAAATATTCAACTACTCTAGTGGATAAGTTATTTTTCCAGTACTCCTTATGTAAAGTAGAAGGAACTTCTATAGTGATTGTATTTTCTGATAGGCTGACGAGGTTGGCACTTTGAATCCATGTATCATAACTGACTTTAGACAAGGTTTCTTTGAACTTTTCTGTTAAGTAACTCCATATTGAATGTAAATCTTCCATTTTTTTCCTCCTCGCCATTAATATGCACTTTTTATTTTATCACGTATAGATTCAGTTTTCCACAACAGCTTTAATTGTTGATAAAGTTTTAACAGACTGTCCAAAAAGTTATCAACAACTGTAACAGAGATGTGTATGAATATTCAACGAGAGAATAATTCAACAGGTTATGTGGATAACTAGTGGAGTTTAAACCTTAACGTAGCAAGGATAATAAGAGTTGTTAACAAAATATATTGGGTTGTGGATAACTTTGTTTAACAGGTGTGGAGTTGTGGATATGACGGGTATATCATTGGGGATAGAATAAAATGAATCTTTTCTCTTTCACAGCTTGTGGATAACCATTTGGGATAATTATCCGAGTCTTAGATATAAAAAGTATGAACAAAATAAGTTAATGCAACGGATACTACTTGACATTTGCACTTTTTTTTTCTAAAATGACATAGTCTGTCTATCTATAGTAAATTAAACTCTATTATTTTATTATTTGCATGAGAGATACAGAGGACAAAGGAAAGATTCAGGAGGTGTTTTTTGAATGGCACAAGGACAAACATATCAACCAAAAAAACGTAAACGTCAAAGAGTACATGGATTCCGCAAACGTATGAGTACAAAAAACGGACGTAGAGTATTACAAAACAGACGTCGTAAAGGAAGAAAAAGAATTTCAGCTTAATGACGATAGGCGACGGAAGCATCTTACTGATAGCTATAGTGAGAGCACGTTGCCTTTTTTTTATTACTTAGCAAAAACAGAAAGATGGGACATAGATGAGAAAAGCTTATCGGGTTAAAACAGAATCAGACTTTCAAAAAGTTTTTCATCAGGGTGAGTCTATGGCAAATAGACAATTTGTCATCTATGCTTTAAAAAAAGAAGAGCAGTCTCATTTTAGAGTGGGACTTTCTGTAGGGAAAAAAATGGGGAATGCGGTTCAGAGAAATGCTATCAAGCGAAAAATCAGACATGTGCTCATCGAACTGGATCAAGAAGATAAAGTGAAAGAGTCATTTGATTTTATTGTCATTGCGAGAAATCCTGTCAAGCAAATGGATTTTCATCAAATAAAGAAAAGTCTCATCCATGTGTTGGGTAAAGCTCAATTACTTCATTAATAGAAAACGTGAAAAGAAAAGAGGAACAAAATGTGGAATTTTTAAAAAAGCGTAAGCGATTGCTTCTAGTACTAGTAATGTTGGGGCTAGTCGTCTTTTTAAGTGCATGTGGAACAGGTCCTGTTACAGAAGACAGTACGGGTTTCTGGGATGGCATAGTCATCTATAACTTTGCTAGAGCCATTATCTGGTTATCTGAGGTATTTGGTGGTAATTACGGAATTGGTATTATTATATTTACGATAATCATTAGAGCTTTAATGATTCCCTTTACACATTATCAGCAAAAGAATATGCAGCAAATGAATGAGCTGAATCCTCAATTAGAAGAATTAAGAGAGAAATATTCTGCTCGAGATACAGAAACGCAAGAAAAGTTAAAAGAAGAGCAACAGCGTCTTTACAGTGAAGCGGGAGTTAACCCTTATATGGGCTGTTTACCTATGCTTATACAAATGCCCGTCTTTATTGCTCTCTACGGTGCTGTCAACCGAACACCTATCTTAGCAACAGGAAGTTTCTTATGGGTTAACTTAGGGGAGCCGGATCCTTACTTTATTCTACCGATTTTAGCGGGTATATTTACATTAGCTAACTCAGTTTTAATGAATATGGGAAGAGAGCAAGCAGGTGGGAAAGTGATGACATATGTTATGCCTTTATTTATTGTCTTCATTACATTCCGTCTTTCTAGTGCTTTAGCTTTATATTTCACAGTGTCTAACGGGTTTTCAGTTCTACAAACTCTTTTATTCCAAAATCCTTTCAAAATAAGAAAAGAGCGAGAAGAAAAATTAGAGCAGGAAAGAGAAGCCGAACGTCAAAGAAGACGAGCGCTTAAACGAGCGAAGAAGTTAGGAAGAAATATAAAAAAATAGAAAGTTCTGACACCAGTACTTTAATTTGGTAAACTATAGGAGAGAATAGATTGGGAACGGGGGATAGCTAAATGAAAGAAAAATATACAGCACAAGCGCCGACAACAGAAGAAGCGATTGAAAAAGCGCTGAATGCTCTAGGTATTTCAAAAGAAGAAGCCATTATTGATGTGACTCAAGAATCGAAAAAAGGATTTCTTGGTATAGGTCAAAGAGATGCTGTTGTAGTCGTTACAAGAAAAGAACAAAAAAGTGTAGTAGAAGATTTAGTTTCAACGCGTATTCAAATGGACGATGATAAACCATCTGTTAAACCAGAAGAAAAGACTGAACCAAAAGAGGAGCCTAAAAATCCTTCTGAAAAGCCGAAAAGAGAAAATAAGGTTGAAGTAAAGTCAAAAGAAGAAGCAATAGAAGAACCAAAAGAAGAAAAAGAAACGAGAGAACCGAGTAAAACAAATGAAAAAGATGAACAAGCGATTCAAGATGTAGCGAAATACTTGGAACGCATTTCTCAAAAAATGGGAGTAGAAGATGTGACTGTTTCCGTGTCTCAATCTGATAGAAGAGTGCATTTTTCTATTGAGACAGAAGATGCTGGTCTGATTATTGGCCGCCACGGAAAAGTATTAAACAGTTTACAGACCCTCGCTCAAATTCAATTGCATCAAGAAGCGGATAACAAATTATATGCGCGAGTGGATGCAGAAAATTACCGGGAGCGCCGTCAAAAAACAGTTGAACAACTAGCCAAGCGTACAGCTGATAAAGTCAAACGGACAAAAAGACCCGTTATATTAGAGCCTATGCCTTCTCACGAAAGAAAACAAATTCATCGCTTCTTAAATCATTATGGGGGAGTCGAAACCCATTCTGAAGGAAAAGAACCGCACCGTTATCTAGTAGTGGAACCGGCAGATAAAGACGATTTTAATATTTAAATAAGAATTTAAAAAGAGCCTGCGGTCCCATACGCAGGCTCTTTCTTCACTATGTCATGAGTGAGTAAGAATGGATTCTTTAGTGAACCCGTTCGCCATAAACAAGTAAACGTCTATCATTCATCGGGTATTTAAGACAGGTGACCAATGTAACGAGGTCCTTGTCTTTTTTTATACTTAACGTGTCTACTTCATTGGGATAAACCACTTTTGTCCCCGTCACTTGGTAGACTAAAGGGCCTTCCATTGTATGGACTTCAAATATATCTCCCTTATCTAAACGATCCAAATGCAGAAACATCCGATGCTGAATGGCTCCTCTATGGGCAGCGAGAACAGCATGTGTTCCTGAACCACCCAGTGGAAGAGAAGACCCGGATACGACTACAGCACCTTTTAATAGATTATTTTCAGATTCCCCGACATAGATGGGCAGTTCAACATTTATTTTTGGAATGTGAATATAAAAGTAAAATGAGGATCCAAATAAATGAGAGTGTGCTAACCCCTCACTACCAGACATCTTGCCGGTGCCGTCCGATTGATAAAAGGGATTAGAGGCTACAATATCATCGGTGAAAACGTCAGTAATTGTAGTCTCGCTGTTTTCGTTTAGTGACTGATTATATTTCAGCATGTCATCATACAGTTCGTCTTTCTGATTGGAATCTAAAGGGTGCGCAGAGGCCATTTGAAACCGATTAATGTCCTGCTGGATGCCATAATCATTGATATAATGGGCGATATGGGGGTATAGAAAGAGAGATAAGCCTAATATAAAAAGAAAGAAGGGAACTAACTTTTTCTTCATGAAGCCGACTCCTTTCTTCTTTTATAGACAAATAAAGCAATAAGAATGAGTACGACAAGTCCGAAAAACAGGGTACTCATATGAGAAGAAGGTGAATAGGGTGTTATCCTTTCTTCACGAGAGTTTTCTGTAGATTCTTCTACATATGGGATACGTACACCTGTTACCAATAATCGGTGGGTATTAATCATATAAGGTGTGCAGGTAATAAGAGTGACTAAATCTTCGTCTTCTCTGACAGAAATGTGTTGAGTCTCGTGAGGAAGAACGACAAGAATCTCTGACACCTCATAAGCTAATGTCTCATCTAATGTGTGAAGGTAAAACACATCTCCCATTTCCATATTAGGGAGGTCAGTAAACAGGCGAGAGGTAGGAAGTCCTCTGTGACCGGTTAAGACCGAGTGCGTGCCTGTTCCGCCTATGGGGAAAGAGGTGTTATCCAACCATCCAATGCCTTTTTGAAGAATAGCCTCACTTGTTCCCTCATATATGGGAAGGGAAGCGTTGATAGTAGGCAAGTCAATTTGACCGATGACAGCGCCTAATTGCTCTGTAAAGACATTATATGAGCTGACACCACCTGAAGCAGAGACCGGTTGACTGCTGTCATCGGTTTCTGCAAAAGGATCGGTAATAGTAGACTCTTCACCTGCTAAAGATTCATTGTAAGCGGTAAGCTGGTTTTTATATTCATCTATTTCCTGTTCAGATAAAGAAGAGAGGGATTCTTGAAAGGTGTCTATTACGCGTGTTTGAGTGAACTGAGAATAGATTTGAGTGACAACGGGATACAAGAAAATCATTAAACCTGTTAAGAATCCTAAACTTAAAAGGATACTGGACTTGGAGAAGTTAGATAGAGTAGCCCGGAGTTTTTTCATGAAATCCCTCCCTTCTCTCGAGGATAGCTGGTATGACGAGGTATTTATAGGAAAGGGATGGGATAGACCCCATCCCTTTCGAGGTTAATTAATGAACTATTATTTTTTTTCAACTTTTTTGTATAGTTTAGCGGATGTACCCATTAAACCTATACCCAAAAGGCTGAATACGAGAGTGCCCATGCCACCTGTTTGAGGTAACTTCATTTCAGGGCTGTTTTTGATTTTTGCTGATTCTGCAGTAGGATCAGCAGTAGCGGAAGTGATGGCAGATGGGTCAGTGTAGTAGCTATTCGCATTGACAGTAAATTTGAAGTCTTTTTCTAAGAGTCGGTACTGTACACCGCCTACATTAGGAGCTTTGGTTTCTTCAAGGTAGTAATCGCCATAAGCTAGACCTTTCACATCAAAGGTGCCATCTGCTTTTGATTTAAATACTCTGGCAGTGCCTTTAGATCCCCAAGTATAATCAGATTGAAGGTATTTACCGTTTCCATTATGGATGACGAACTCGGCACCTTCAAGCGCTTCATGAGCTGTATTAATTTTTATGAATGCTTTCCCTCCAGTATGGACGAAAGGATTTTCTTCAGGGCGAGAAGTATAGACATGGTGACCGTTATTGAAATCAAGTTTTACTTCGTTTTCATAGTCTAGTCCCATGATGGCATTCTCATTGATGAACGTATCAAAGCTAATAATGAGCTCATCTACACCATCAAGTGCGTCTACGTCAAAATCAAGGACGAGAGAGCCACCCTCAGATCCTAAAGTAACACCAGATACACTGAAATTGGAAAAGGCTTGGTTATCAGCTAGAACCGTTAAGTTACCATCATAGGTAAGGGCCTTTCCGAATGTATCAGTAATAACAAAGCTTTCAGCATCTTTAATGTCTCCTGGAACATCAGCTCGAATAATCCATGTGACGGTTTCAAAGAAATCGGCTGAGTCATATAACTGTTCCATGGACGTCACGTACTTGTTAATTTCAGGTAAGTCGTAGTTGACAAGTGCGACTCCTTCGCGAATAACTTTGTCATCTACTAAGTTTCCTAAGTTATTACCTACACCGTAAGCATGATCACTTTTTGTAACTTCAAAAGGAATAGGCGTTTTGTTCAAACCGTATCCTTCAGGAGCACGTGTTTCAACGAAATAGTAATTCCCAACAACTAAATCTCCAACGAAAATTTTACCATCTGTACCGGTGGTTAGTTCAGAAGCGATTTCTTCGTCAGCGTGCTTACCTACTTTGAAGAGACTGAATTCCGCACCAGGTAGGCCGGTTTTACCGTCTTCAGCCCATTTAATTAATTCAACGGCGCCAAGAATTAATTGGTTTTTAGGATACACATGGACGTTTTTATTCCATTCCCGACCATCTGGGTTCATCATAGGGACATCCACTAGGAATGGACCGCTGAATTCTTCGACCCCTTTAGGTGTGTCTGTTTCTACAACGTAGTATCGGCCTTTAGGTAGATTGTTAAACAAAGCTAAACCATTTTCGTCAGTTTGTTTCACAATTGGCGTTAATTCTGAAACATCTACAGTTATATCAGCATCATCGGCTACTCTATAGACACTGAATTCAGCTCCTTCTAGGAAAGTAGCATCAGCTGGTAAATCCTGGGATAATCCATCGTTAGTGATTAATGCGTCATTGAATGGGTCATAGTTCGTCTGTACTTTGTGGATATGCAGGTTTCCTTTATCCGGTCTTGGACTTGCGGCCATCGCTACAGTGGGTAAAATAATGGAAAGGACCATTAATAATCCCATGAGTAATCCCGCTAAGCGTCGTGTTCGTTTTGTCATTTTACTCGCTCCTTTGATTATGTTTTTTGTTTTTAGATTTCTTGAAACCGTAAACTGTTCCTCCCATTAAGGCAAGGCCGAGTAGTGTAAAGACTGTCGTTCCCATGCTTCCCGTATCAGGCAGGGATTGTGAGGGGTGATTTCTGATGACTAATGGATGCTCTTCCGTGATGAGAATCTTGTCAACTCTAACAATTGTTTCACCATTTTCTCCTTTTTCGACAACGACGACAAAATCGTCAGGATACAGATTAAATCCTAGCGGTGCTTTTGTTTCTTCCAAGAGATAAGTTCCAGCAAGCAGGTCTGTAAAGACGAGTTTGCCTTCAGCATCTGTCGATAAAGTCATCGTAAAAGGATTGGCTTCTTCCGGATCTATTCGAGTTAATCTAAATTCTGCAGGGTTATCTAGGATAGGGGAGCCATCTCTGTCTGTTTTCTGGATGTAGAGGTCGCCCATGACTAATGAATTTCTGACATCAAGATGGAGAACGTCATCAACATAGTACCCATCAGCATATGTCTCGTTATAGTTTTGAGGAACAGATTCTGTGATAGAGTAAACGTAAGCGTTTCCGTTACTATCTGTCTTGTCCTGTTCACCAAAGTCATAGAACCATATACCGTCTTCGTCTGGAGTGACATCTACTTCCGCTACAAGTTCCAAGCTATCTTCTTCAGTTATTCGATTCAACGCTATCTTTAAAACGCTTGGTCTGTGCATTGCAGTGTCGTTAATCCATGTTTTTGTACCTGAGATTTCTAATTGAGGGATGATGTACGTATTTAATAGGGCTAGCCCTTCTCCTGACTGTACAAAGTTTTCAGGTACTCCAGGAGTAAACTCATCTTTATCCTCATCGTAGAATCCTTCCACAACATAAAATGAATAATCATTCCCTTCGCTGTCTGTCTGTTCAATATTTTCAAAGCTGACAGATACTGTCTCTACTGATTCAGTGGCAGCAGGCAGTTTCATGATATCCACTGCTTCATCTATTTCAAGATGTTCTACAGTTCGTCGTAATTGGAACCATAAATCAGGTCGAACGGTTTTTCCGTTTACCCATTTTTTAGTTGCTTGAATGGTATCTCTAGGAATTTGGAAGGTATTAGTGACCATTCCTTTATAGTTAGCGTCAAATACACCATATAATTCTCCACTTATAGTTGTATAATTTTCATACACTCGAGTGTACCCTTCTACTTCCAACTCAGTGAAGTAGTACGTATAGTCTGTACCATCAGACATTCGACTAGGCAATTCAGACCAAGTATAGGTAAACTCATCTGCGGGCCCTTCTGCAGGGGTGACCTCAGGATTTACTCCTACCTCAGTAAGAGTTGTTCCGTCTGTTGTACGCCATAATGTCAATTCGACAGGATTTTTATTTTCTTCCGGACCACCTTCCCAAACTTTAACTGCGGTTAAATCAATGAAAGTTATTTCTTGGTTTGTGACCTCAACGGTGATATCTCCTCGTGGAATACCCTTAATATGATTGACTTCAAATGTTGATGTGTCCTCGCCATCCACTTGGTAAGAGATGATAAATCGGTCTAAATCCGTTTCTCCTAGTCCGGTGATTCCTGTTTCTTCTACGCTATAGAGGCCTTCGTGACGTAAAGTGGTGACCCAAGTATAGTCATGGTTTGGAATGAGTTGTTCACTATGAGTGTAACCAACAGCGTCATTGGACACTTCCACAACAAATTGCCTGTCATCTAGCTCTGAACCTTCTATTCGTTTAGCTACTTTCAGAAGAACTGGATCGACTTTTGGTGATGCAATATTCACCGTCTTATTTTGATTGTTCGAATCTGTATAGGTTAAACGGGTGATTTTATTCGTATCGAATAGTCGATGTTCATCTGTTTTTGCCCCATCCAGATTTAAAATGTCGTCATTGATATCTACACGATAAGTCAACTCTGCATAACGGACATCTTCTGTTCCTTCGACGAGCTTATCTACAGCTGGATTAATCGTCCAGGTGATTGTATCAGTGCTTTCGACAGAAGTCGTTCCTTCTGAAGTGTGAATCGTTCCTTCCACTAAACTAAAGCCATCACCCATTTGATCCGTCAATTTGACGTTTCGAAGGGCATACTGAGTGGAGATTTGAGCTCCAATCCTCTCGTAAATTTCAGCTAATTCTTCAGGGTTATCTGTTGAATAAGACATACCTGGAGAGGAAATGCTATTTAATATACTTGTTCCAGTTGTTCCTGCTTCAACAGCGATGGTAAATAAGCCATCAAAACCAGCTCGAGCATCTTCACCTGCTTTTATAGCAGCGAACCCATTGTGAACGTGTCTTCTGTATCTTGTAGGGAATAACCATCCGACTGAGTAGGTATAGCTTTCTGTCAAATCACTACCCGTTCCGACAACTGTATTAGTGTTAAAATTGCCGTCATATATACCGGTTTGTTGTCTGTTAGCTTGAATCCCGCCAGAGGTTCCCCATGAAGGAAGACCAGTTGACCAGCTGCTTGGTTCATAACTAAAAGTTGGTTCTCCATCGGATAGCAGGACCATAAATTTATTGTCTGCACTTGAACCATTTAATAAAGATTGACCTTGAATAATCCCAGCTTGTGTATGGGTTCCTCCTGCAGCAGTTAAAGAGTTAACAGCATTTCTTAATGTTTGTGTATTATTAGAAAACTGACTATTAATAGTGATTAATTGGGCGCCATCATGATTACTGGAATAAGATACGACTGCAATACGTAAATAAGGATCGGCTGGAATCATGGTATTTATAAAATTGATGGCTGCAGATTTAGCATTTTGCATCCGATTATTATCTGCCATACTTCCAGAACGGTCAATGACTAAGACAACATCAGTCGTTTCAACTTCCTGAGCGTCCCTTCCTTCTATACGAACAATTATATCCCAGGTATTGACCATTCCATCCACTGGTGATGCCGTTTTATTTGTTCTGACTTCACCCGGTTGTAAGTCGGTCGTCTGTTGGATCATCAAAGCTCTTGTGTTTTTCTGAGGAGTCTTTGCGGCACCCAAACTACCTGGAGCAAAATGAGTGATAGGAGTGGGGTTAGCTGGGTGGCTAGTCGCTTGGAAACCATCCAGCATATCGCCTGGATCGTATTCTTCTTCGACAAACTCAGCCTCAACTTCGATTTCCACGTCCTCTTCCCGTTCAGAATCTGAAGTCTTTTCTTCTTTTTCCTCTTCTATTGAGGATGGTATAGAGTATTCTATCTCTTCTTCAGCAAACTCTTTCTTTTCTTTGGAAGAATTATTTTGAGAAGTCTCGTCTTCAAGACTTTGGTTCTCTAGTTTTTCTGTCTTAGACTTTTCTTCTTTATCCTCGGTGTTCTTAACTTCTTTTTCCGCTGCCAGATGTTCTTCTTCAGCGATTCGTTCGGCTTCAGCTTTCTCAGCAGCTAATCTTTCAGCCTCAACTTTTTCTTCTGAGAGTCGTTGAGCTTCTATCTGAGCCAGTTTGTTAGGGATGGATACTGAATGAAGTGAAGCGGCTGCTGTCTCATCTTCAGCATGTATGGAAGCACCTATTTTGAATTCAAGGCTTTGAGAGGTAGAGTCACTGACTGAGGTCGTAAATTTGAGGTGGAGAGTTTCTGCTGTGGTTGAAGAAGGGGAATTGAAACGATAACGATTACCTGACGGTGTGAACACGCCAGACGGTGTTGCAGACACAATCTGTGGGGGACCAACATTGGCTGGTAAGACCACTTCCACGCTTGATGCGGCTTCTGTTTCCGATTCATTTTGTGTGATGCTTACATTCCAAGTAACGAGTTTTCCGTCTTCACTTAAAGACCATGTTGCTTTTCCTGAGCCGGACGCATCCGAAAACAGAGTCATTGCATTGTTGGTCTCAGCTGATGCATTTAAGGAGGAAACTAAACTCGAAGGAACAAATTGGATGAATTGGAAAAGAACGAACAAGAGTGTGATGATATGTGTGTGCAAGGGTTTATGTTGATTATTCACATTATTTACACCTCCGTAACTAGTGTACTGATGACGGCTGAGGGACATATTCAATTATGTTGGGCAGAAGTCCTCACCTCCTTAAAGGTCGGCACATGGTTAAAAAAGGATAGAAATAAGGTATGGGAAATAAGGGTATAGGTTTTGAAAAGATTATTCAGGATTTTAAAAGGGAAGTAAAGGAATAAGGTAAGATTTATGATAGAAGTGTTAAAGAATAATAATGATGGGGTTTGAGTAAAAAAAGGCATGAAAAATAGAAGGGACGGATGAGCATATCTAAAAGAATACATGGATTGTTGGAACAGACACTTTGAATAGTGTTTGGGGGGGAGAAAAATAAGTAAGGGTTGTGTGTTATGTATAAATATACTTCGATTGAGTAGAGTATAATTTATACTTTTAAGAATGTCAACACTTATCTATAAAAATATTTAAAAGAGTTTAATCCTCTGAAAATTCTTACTATTTAGGAAAAGTATTGTATACTAGTATGAGTTGAAATATTGATTAAAGGGGGGCCTTGTATGGATATGACAGATGTTATTAGTCTCGTCAACACCAATAGAGGTAACGGTAAAAAGGAAAGTTTAAACAGAATGAAGGCCTTGCTTGATAAACTGGGAAATCCCCAAAATAAGCTCCAGTTCATTCATATTGCAGGAACAAATGGAAAAGGCTCTACCGCAAGTTTCCTATCAGCTATTTTAGAACAAACCACTATTAAAACCGGTGTGTTTACATCTCCTCATCTAGAAAAGATAAATGAACGTATTCGTGTTAATCAAATAAATATAACGGATCAGGACTTTATTCGAATAACTGAAACAGTCGCTCCTTTCGTTGATGAAGTGGAAAATGAATTAAATGAAAAACTCTATTCTTTTGAAATCTTAACGGCTGTTGCGTTTTTGTATTTTGCAGAAAATAAGTGTGAACTGGTTATTTTAGAAGCCGGTATCGGTGGACGACTGGATGCGACAAATACTATCCCTACTCCAGAAGTTGCAGTCATCACGTCAATAGGGCTCGATCATATGAAAGTATTAGGGGATTCCAAAGAATCGATTGCACGAGAAAAGGCAGGAATCATTAAGGAAAACGGGGCTTTAGTCTTTTCGGAAATGGAAGAAAACCTTGAAACTATTTTTTATGAAAAAGCAAGAGAACGCCGAGCTAAAGCCATAAAAGTAAAAGCGGCTGATGTAAGGAACTTGGTTCTAACAGAAAATACATCTGTCTTTTCATATAAATGCTTCAAACAGGTAAGGATTCATTTAATTGGAATGCATCAGGTTATGAATGCTTGTCTCGCAATAGAAGCGATTGAGATACTGCAGACTAAAGGATATCCTATTAATGACTCAGCTATTCACAAAGGCTTGGATGAGGCTAGATGGGCTGGAAGAATGGAAAAAATTTCAGATGAGCCTCTCATTATTTTGGATGGGGCTCATAATCCAGCTGGTGTTCACTCACTGAAAGAAACCATTGAAACATTGTTTAAAAATGAAAAACTAACCTTTGTTGTTGGAATGATGAAAGACAAAAAGTACCACGATATGATTGAAACCATGCTTCCTTTTGCGGATAGAATGTACACTGTTTCTCCAGATGAATATAGAGGCTTCGATGCAAAATCAGTCTCTGACTGGATAAGAGAGAAAGGCATAGAGTCCAAATCATGTGAATCAGTTGATTCTGTTATAGATACCCTGAAAAATGAATCCGATGATTCAGACAAAATTATTGTGTTCGGGTCTCTATATTTAATTGGAGAATTTAGAGAAAAATGGAAGCAAATATCCGAAACCCTTTACAGTATTTAATGCTGTGAAGGGTTTTTAATACACGTAAATAAGATAGAATGTTAAAATTGAATAATAAAGAAATAAGAAAGGAGTTAAAGGAATAAAACCGCTTGCATTTTCAAAAAAGGTGGAGTATAGTTAAATCGAACAAAGAACTTGTATATACAAGTTAATAAATAAGGAGGAGAAGAAAGTGGCAGATTTTAATAAAGATGCACAAGAGCTACTGGATGCCATAGGCGGAAAAGATAACGTCAATGCCGTGACTCACTGTGCAACACGTATGCGATTTGTATTGAATGATCCTTCAGCTGCTGATGTAGATAGAATAGAAGACATCGAATCTGTAAAAGGAACGTTCACACAGGCTGGACAGTTTCAGGTTATTGTCGGAAATAGAGTAGGAGACTTCTATAATGAATTCTCAGCTGTCTCAGGCGTAGAAGGCGTCTCAAAAGATGACGTGAAAAAAGCGGGCACGCAAAACATGCACTGGTTACAGCGCTTAATGGCCGCATTGGCAGAAATATTTACCCCATTAATACCTGCAATTATTATCGGGGGTTTGATTTTAGGGTTTAGGAATATATTAGAACAAGTAGAATTCGGTATGCTAGGTGGACAAACGATTGTCGAAACCTCTCAATTCTGGGATGGAGTCAATCACTTTTTATGGTTGCCTGGGGAAGCTATCTTCCACATGTTACCAGTTGGAATTACGTGGAGTGTAACCAGAAAAATGGGAACCACTCAAATTTTAGGTATTATATTAGGTTTAACATTAGTATCTGGTCAACTACTCAATGCTTATGGAGTAGAGGATATTATTGCTGGAGAAGTGCCTACTTGGAACTTCGGTTTCTTCCAAATGGATATGATTGGGTATCAGGCACAAGTTATTCCGGCCATGATGGCGGCCTTCTTACTAGTCTATCTTGAAAAATGGCTGAGAAGAGTGATACCTGAAGCCATAGCCATGATATTCGTCCCGTTATTCGCACTTATCCCAACTATTTTTGTTTCTCATGCGATTATTGGACCGATTGGATGGCAGCTAAGCACGTGGTTATCACAAGGCGTTCAGTGGGGATTAACTGGAACATTCAATTGGGTATTTGGCTTTATATTTGGTGGACTCTACGCTCCTCTTGTTATTACAGGATTGCACCACATGACCAACGCCATAGACTTATCACTGGTCGCTGAATACGAACAAACCATTTTATGGCCAATGATTGCTTTATCTAATATTGCTCAAGGATCAGCGGTTGTTGCTATTATCTGGTTGCACCGTGGAGATGAAAAGGAACAGGCTGTTTCTATTCCTTCCATGATTTCTGCTTACCTTGGAGTAACCGAACCAGCGATGTTTGGTATCAATATTAAATATGTCTACCCATTTGTGGCTGGTATGATCGGATCTGCTTTAGCAGGTATGATATCCGTTGCGATGGATGTGGCAGCCTTTAACATTGGAGTAGGGGGATTACCAGGAATTCTATCTATTATTCCTGAACACTACATTGGATTCCTTATTGCTATGGCCGTTGCTATAGTTGTTCCAATTGCCTTGACTATCTTATTCGAAAAACGTGGTATCTTAACTAAATGGGAAAATGACCACTTACCGATTCCGAAGTTAGGTCAATAAGAATAAGCGGCTCACACGCTATTCTTTAAATGAGACAGACGTTATGAATTTTTAGAGTTTTTGAAAAGGGTATTTCCTGTAAATTGTATATTTCTAGACAGCAGTGACTGGAAAATAAATCAATTTTTGGAATGCCCTTTTCTTTATTGATTAGAAAGGAAGAATACAATGGCAAATTTTCACGATAAAGTTGTGTATCAAGCTTATCCGAAATCTTTTAAAGACACGGATGGAAACGGGGTAGGAGATTTAAAAGGAGTAAAAGAGAAACTGCCGTATCTAGCTGACTTAGGGGTAGATATGCTCTGGTTGAATCCATTCTACATTTCTCCTCAAAATGACAATGGATACGATGTGGCGGACTATACGTCTATTGACCCCCTATTTGGAACATGGGAAGATTTCGATTCTTTAGTGGAAGAAGCCAATAAACACGGAATTGATTTAATGTTAGATATGGTGCTCAACCATACTTCTACGGAACACGAATGGTTTCAGAAGGCTTTAGCAGGAGAGGAAAAGTACCAGGATTATTACATTTTAAGAGAGCTACAAGAAGACGGAAGCTTGCCAACAAACTGGGAATCTAAATTTGGCGGGAAAGCATGGTCCAAATTTGGGGATACAGACAAGTATTATCTCCATTTATATGACGTGACTCAAGCGGATTTAGACTGGCGCAATCCGGAAGTCCGAGAAGAATTATATAAAGTCGTTAATTTCTGGCTGGAAAAAGGAGTCAAAGGATTCCGCTTTGATGTGATTAATGTTATCGGGAAAGATGAAGAATTGAAAGATGCTGATGACGGAGTAGGGAAGTCACACTACACGGATACCCCTATCGTTCATGAGTATATCCATGAACTCAACCAAAGAACGTATGGCCAATACGATGACATCATTACAGTCGGTGAAATGAGTTCGACAACGGTTGAACACGGTATAAAATACTCTAATCCAGACAGAGAAGAAATGTCTATGATATTCAGTTTCCACCACTTAAAAGTGGATTATAAAGAGGGTGAAAAATGGACAACCATGCCGTTTGACTTTTTAGAACTGAAACGTATTTTAGACGAATGGCAAGTGGGAATGGATGAAGGGGGCGGCTGGAACGCTTTATTCTTAAATAACCATGACCAGCCACGTGCAAACAGCCGATTTGGTGATCCAGAAAATTATCCTGTTGAAACGTCAACCATGCTGGCTCAGACGATTCATTTCCTGCGTGGCACACCTTATATTTATCAAGGTGAAGAAATTGGAATGACTAATCCTGATTTTGATGACATTGATGACTATGTTGATGTCGAAACGCACAATGCCTACAAAGAGTTAAAAGAAAAAGGCTTATCTGAAGATGAAATCATGGATATTATTAAAGCAAAGTCTAGAGACACTTCTCGTACGCCAATGCAGTGGGATGACTCTAAACATGCTGGTTTTACAGACGGCGAACCTTGGTTGAAAGTAGCTGAGAATTATAAAACAATCAATACAGAAAATGAAGAAAACAGTCGCAAAATATATAATTACTATAAAGAGCTTATTCGCTTGAGAAAAGAATACCCCATCATACAAGAAGGCGATTATGAGGCTTTAGAATTGGACCACCCGAGTATTTTTGCCTACGTGAGAACGTTAGATAATGAAAAATTGTTAGTATTGAATCATTTCTATGCCGAAGAGGATTCCATTACTATACCAGATGAATTAGCTGAAATGAATGCCACTTACCTGATTGGCAATAGTGGCGAAAGACAATTAGAATCTTCTTTTAAAATGGGACCTTACGAAACAATCGCGTTTTTGTTAAAATAATAATTTGAAATAACAGAGAAAAAGCTGCCAGTTAACAAAATGGGCAGCTTTTTTACTATCAAATGATCTGTATAATTTACATACTTGTTTATTAGAATATAACATTTAGCCTATTTCCTTCCGAATGATTGACTAAAGTGATTAATTGAAACATAATTCAGTTACAGACAATAAGAATAATGAGGAGGAAGAACCATTAATAAAGAAACAGTTATTTCTCGCCACAATCCCCAATTGACGTCTATTGACCACGAATCGATTTTAACGGTAGGCAATGGGGAATTTGCATTTAATACGGATGTCACTGGACTCCAGTCTTTATCTCATTATTACGAAGAAAAAGACGTGCCGTTAGTGACCATGAGCCAGTGGGGGTGGCACTCATCCCCTCGATTAGAACAGCCTCATAGGTTTACTTTTGAAGATGTTGAATTAACGTCCTACACTCATGAAGATAAAGAAGTCTCTTATGCCGTAACCATGCAAGAGGGAAATGAAGACGCCTATAACTGGATGAGAAAAAATCCACATAAATACAATTTAGGTCGGCTGGCATTATTATGGAAAAATCAACCGCTGAAACCTGTTCAGCTCTCTTCAATCAATCAGGAACTCATTTTACTGGAAGGGAAAATAAACAGTCAGTTTAACATTGAGGGTGTTCCTGTGAGTGTCACGACAGTAGTGGGGCAAAGTCAAGACAGTGTGAGCTTTCGCATTGAGAGTGAAGCGTTAAAAAATGGAGATTTATCGATTTCCTTGGCTTTCCCGTACGGCTCGCATAAAAAATCTGCTTCAGATTGGCAAAGTCAAGACCGTCATCAATCGGAACTAAATACGACAGAAGATTCTTATGTCATTAAACGGACGATGGATGATACCAGCTACTTTGTCAGTCTCTTATCCGACAACCAGATGACCTTAACCCAAGTGGACACACACGACTTTGTTATTCAAACAGAGGAAACAACGTTAGAGTTAACCAGTCTCTTTTCTCAAGAAGAAGCGAGCTCGGTTCATTCCTTTGAAAAGAATAAAACAGAATCAAAAGAGAAATGGACAGCGTTTTGGAATAAAGGCGGTATGATTGATTTTTCATCATCCACCGATCCCAGAGCCAATGAACTAGAAAGGCGAATGGTTTTATCTCTATATTTGATTGCTGCTCAAGGGACAGGGTCGCTTCCACCTCAAGAAACCGGATTGACGATGAACAGTTGGTACGGTAAATTCCATTTGGAAATGCATTTATGGCATAATGCCTTTTTACCTTTATGGGGTCACGAAGAGTTAATCATGCCCAGTTTAAGATGGTATAAAAATCATTTAAATCAAGCCATTGAAAATGCAAAAAGAAATGGATACAAAGGGGCAAGGTGGCCGAAAATGATTGGTTTTGATGCTATCGATAGTCCATCAACGATAGCCACCTTACTCATTTGGCAGCAAACTCATATCATTTATATGCTGGAATTGGTATATCAAGCGTCGAAGGACAATCAATTAATCGATGACTATTTTGAAGTGGTAGAAGAAACGATCGGATTTGTTTGTGACTTCTTTGTTTACGATGAAGAAACGCAGACCTATCATCTGACAGGTCCTATTATTCCTTCACAGGAAGTGTATGAATCAATGGACGTGAAAAACCCCACATTCGAATTGGAATACTGGCGATTTACACTTGGATTAGCCATCAAATGGGCAGACAGAAAACAGGTTTCACAAGATAAATGGAAAGACGTTTATGACCACATAGCTAAACCAACCATTCACAAGGGAGTGTATTTAGGGCACGAACAGGCTAAAGATACGTACGAAACGTACAATCATGACCACCCATCGATGACAGGCATGTATGGTTTAATTCCTAATGACCGCATAGATAGTCAAGTCATGGCTGACACGATTGATAAGATACTTGAGTGCTGGGAAATGGATACCATGTGGGGATGGGATTTTGCCATGATGGCTATGACTGCTACCCGTTTAAACAATCCATCTCAAGCCATTGACATATTATTGATGGATGCATCGAAAAATCACTATTCTACCAATGGTCATAACTATCAAAAAACAAGAAAAGACTTACCTGTTTACTTGCCAGGAAACGGATCACTCCTTTTAGCCCTTAGCTTAATGGCTGCAGGGACAAAGGATGGCAGGGTTCAGTCAGGTTTTCCTAAAGACTCAGGTTGGATTTTGAACTACGAAGATATCCGTCCGTTTCCTTATTAAGCGACTTAAGACTCAGCATTATTTGAACACATGCCAGAAGCCAAGTATATAATCACATTCTAACCCTTTAAAAGCTATTATTATTAAAGTGAAAGAGGCATTCAGATTAATGTCTGAATGCCTCTTGTAAATTAATTTGGTCCCCGACGTCTGGCAAAGTCTACAAATCGGAACTTGTCGAGTCGGTGTCTGGATTCCGTATACTGAAACAAGGTTGTATCTTCTAGATGCACTTCACTACGGGTCACGACTACATGAGTGTCTCCGTGTAGATCCATCCATTCTTTATCTTCTTTTGTCGCGTGTTCGACTATGAATTCTTTTCGGGCAAAACCAATGGTCAGTCCTAATTTTTTTTCTATATAGTGATAAAGAGAGTGCTCGGCTTCTTTATTGGGGATAGTATCTATAACCGACGTAAACAAATAGTCCTTATCCAGAATAATGACTTCACCTTCTACCTTACGTGCACGAATGACGCAATGAACGCGTGTGTCTTTAGACACTTTAACGAAATCAGCAATGTATTCGGGAATAGTGATTACTTTATTTTCAATTAAAATCGTTTCACTTTCGATGTTTTGAGCTTCTTGCAGTTCTTTGTAACTCGTCAAACCTGAAATAGGAAAGTCAAAACGCTTAATATCTAAAACAATGGAGCCTTTTCCTTGCTGTTTCTGTATATACCCGCTTTCTAGGAGAAGGGTCAAGGCCTTTCGAATTGTTTCACGCGAAACATTATACATATGAGCGAGCTTATTTTCACTAGGCAGCAAATCTCCTGGCTTATACTTTTGATTCAATATCTCTGATTCGATATCTAAATATATTTCTTGAAATTTATTCATTATTCGACAGTCCTTTTTCATCCATACTTTAGCTTAACTATACCAGATTTTTAAAGAAATAGATGAATATAGCTTGAAATTTAGATAACAAAAGCTATGATTAAAGAAAAAGGGCGCGTCTAAACTAGAAGGGGACAAGTATGGAAAAAAAAAATAACAAAACAGGACTTCTTTATGCTCTTATTCTATTCATTTTAGCAGTAGGCGTATTTGTCATTGGCTTTAGAGAAGGAGTGACTCTTGGAGAAGAAGAGGTAAGAACCTCGTCCTTCACTCTATTAAATATATTATCTCTCTTTATTGCCCTGATTGTTTCCTTTATCGGGCAAATAGTCATCCACGAATGCGGTCATTTAATCGCAGGCAAATTATCCGGTTACCGGTTTTTATTTTTCCGACTATTTAAATGGACTATATTGAAAAAAGATGACAAACTGACTTGGACTCACATATCCATAGCTGGAACAGGAGGCCAGTGTTTGATGCTGCCACCTCAAGACACCCCTCATCCCCCTTATTTTTTCTATCTCATAGGTGGGGTTTTAGCGAATGCCTTAACCGCTGGTTTGGCTATCATTATTTATGTCTGGTGGTGGCCATCCTCTATTCTCATTATTTTTGCCATGATGGGTTTCATAAGTTGTGCTATTAATGGGATTCCGTCAGGATTTAATGACGGTATGACGATTAAGAAAATTCGCGCCAATAGCATAGTAAGAGATCAACTGATGCAGCAGTTAGAATGGACAGGTAAATTTACAACGGGCGCAACGTATAGAGAATTTGATAAAGAAGAGATTATTTATAATCCACACGCTCCTCTAACGGAGCAATCCAATGTATACGGGAAATTAATAGAAATAAATAGTTATCTTGAAAAAGGATATTTAAAAGAAGCAAAGGGTCTTTTACAACCTTTATGGGACGAGAAAGAAGACATCGTTGGACCGTATCAGATTGAAATTATTCGAGAGTATGTTTTTTGCCACTTACTCCTTGGTGAGGACGAAGAAAATAATGCCTTTGTTATTGATGAAGCATTAAACAATCCCTTCTTTTCAAATTATATACAATCCAGTCAGACAGATAGTTACCGTATTCAGGCTACTCTTGCTTGGTATAAAGACAAGGATAAAGAAAAAGCTTTAGAATGGTTAAATAAAGCTAGAAAAAAATGTGAGAAAGCCCTGCTAACCGTTGAGAAAGCTGTTAATACCCCCTTGTTAGACTGCTTAGAATACACCTTGTTAAGTTAAACAAAAGGACTTCGCTAATAAACTAGCAAAGTCCTTTTATTCTATCTAAATTTAAGTGCTGACGACTCCGCCACCATTGACATGAATGACTTGGCCGGTAACATAACTGGAATCTTCGCTTGCGAGATACACATAGGCTGGAGCCAATTCGTAAGCCTCTCCCGGTCTTTCCAATGGAGACCCTTCTCCGAAAGACTCTTTTGTAGCACCTGGTTCAACAGCTGGGACAAAAGGAGTCCATATCGGGCCAGGAGACACACTATTGACTCGGATTTTTTTATCTAAGATTTCTTTGTTTTGAGCAAGAGAACGCGTGAAAGAAACAATTGCCCCATTTGTAGCGGCGTAATCTAAACCATCTGGAGCGCCCTCATATGCTGTGTCAGAAGAGGTATTAATGATGCTGGCTCCTTCTGACAAGTGATCTAATGCGGCTTTTACAAAATAGAAGAAACTGAAGATATTGGTTCTAAATGTTCGGTCTAAAGAGTCTACCGTTATTCCTTTAATGGATTCTTGAGTATGCCGTTCTGCGGCATTATTAACAAGAATATCAATCTGACCCCATTTATCAACAACGTCCTTCACGACCTGTTTGGCGACTTCTTCATCACCCGCATCCCCTTGGAAAAAGAGAACGTCGCTTCCTAATTCCTTTATACGCTTTTGAGTGTATTCGGCATCTTCTTTATCAGCTATATCAATAAAAGCGACCTTGGCGCCCTCTTTAGCAAAAGCAATGGCGACTGCCTGACCAATCCCGCTGTCTGCACCCGTAATCAGTGCGACTTTGCCTTTTAGTTTATCTGCAGGCTTATAGTCATCGTTCTCTGTTAAGATAGGGTCTTCCACGTTCTTGGACTCGTCTTCTATGAGATAGTCTTGTTTCGGCTGACTTTTTTCCATATGATCCGTCATTGTTACACCCTCCGTCTACTTAATGCCTATATTTTATCACTCATAAAAATTAAAAGTAAATTTTTAGCTTGCTAAAAGGCTCTAAAATTTTTAATACGTTCCGATTGGCGGTTTGACATCATCGGGGAGAGGACACTGATACGATCCTCCATTTTGCTGAAGGACACTCTTCTTAGCTTTTTGAATCGTCTCCGGTCTCTGCATCGTTTTAATAGCAGCTAAAGCCATAACCTTTGCCGCTGTCATCAAGCCTTTATGGGCAATGGGACTACACGCTTGCCCTGTCATCTGCCACGTGTGTCCAATATTTCCAATACAGGCTGTCGCAATGAGGAAGTTAATAGTCGGAACAGTATAACTGACATCTCCTACATCAGTGGATCCCGATTCATACTGAACAATATGTCCAGTATAAGGACGAACCATGGAATCCAGAGGTCTTTTTAAAACGGCCTCCACCTTTTCTTCACCGTATTCCTCAGCTATTTTTTCTTTTATCTGATTTAAAGTAGCCTCGTTATAGCTAGAAAGGTATTGACTGGCTAACTGATAGTCTTCTTCACTCCATTCAGGAGCACCGACCTCGTTGAGAGCTTCATAGGCTACCTCTGCTAAAGCATTATTTGGAATATAGTCAGAGAAAGCCATCGTAATCTCATAATCCATTTCGGTTTCTGTCATTAAGGCAGCCCCTTTGGCTACATTCACCACTCGGTCGAATAAGTCATAAACTTGAGTCATTTTCGGTGCACGAACTTCATATTTTACAGTACTCCGGTCCTGAACGACATTGGGTGCCGAACCTCCGACATCAGAGTAGGCATAGTGGATGCGAGCCTGATTAATCATGTGCTCTCTTAAGTAGTTACTCCCTACACTCATGAGTTCAGCTGCATCCAATGCACTTCTGCCTAAATGAGGAGCTGAGCCAGCGTGAGAACTGATTCCTTTAAAGTGAAAATTAGCTCCCATGATGGCAACTGAACGATGGGACTGTACTTCGTTAGTCGTGCTGGGATGCCAGGTGTAGACAAAATCAACATCATCAAAGACGCCTGCTCTTGCCATGAATTGTTTTGAACCAGCACCTTCTTCTCCGGGACAACCAAAAAACAGAACCGTTCCATCTAAATTGTTTTTAACTAAATAATCTTTTACAGCTAAGGCTGCACCGAGAGAAGCCGAACCTAAGGCATTATGGCCACACCCATGTCCACTTTGACCCTTTTCAATAGGGGCTTGTTTGGGATTACCGGCTTCCTGGCTCAGACCATCCAAGGCATCATATTCTCCGAGAAAACCGAAAACGGGTGTGCCTTTTCCTGAAGTAAAACGAGCTGTAAAGGCAGTAGGAATATCCGCTACCCCCCTATCAATCGTAAAATTTTCTTTCTCAAGGACTGATGATAGGAGTTTCGCAGATTGGTACTCTTCGTAAGATAATTCAGCGTAGTTCCATATTTTTTCACTGACACCTAATATAAGGTTTTTTCTCTTTTTTAAAATAGCTTCAATCGCTTTTAATTCAGACATTTTTCTACCTCTTTCTTTTTATAAGACCTTGCTTAAAAATTCGATTGTTCGAGGATGAGTAGGGTTGTTAAAGAAATCCCTTGCTGATCCTTTCTCTTGAATAACACCGTCTGCCATGAAGAGCACGCGGTCGCTGACTTCTTTGGCGAAATTCATTTCATGAGTGACGATAACAATAGTCATCCCCCTATCAGCTAAATCTTTAATGACATCCAGAACTTCTTTCACCATTTCCGGATCTAAGGCACTTGTTGGCTCATCAAACAGCATGACTTTTGGTTCCATAGCTAGGGCACGGACGATAGCTAATCTTTGTTTTTGGCCCCCAGATAAGGTGCCTGGGTAACTGTCTTTTTTGTCTAGAAGTCCGACCCGTTCAAGTAACTCACAGGCTTTTTTCTCTGCTTCTTTCTTCGGAACTTTTTTCTGTAATATCGGAGTTAATGTAATATTGTCAATGACTTTTAGATGCGTAAACATATTAAACAGTTGAAAAACCATGCCTATTTTTTGCCTATGCTTATCCAAATGGACTCTTTTGTCCGTCAGATTCACTCCTTCAAAAAGAACTTTTCCGCTTGAGGGCTGTTCTAATAAGTTCAAACACCTTAAAAAGGTACTCTTCCCACTTCCTGAGGGCCCGATGATGGAGACAACTTCTCCTTCGTTGATCGTTTCATTGATATTCTTTAAAACAGGGAAGTCACCAAAGGATTTATTGAGGTTCTTGACTTCAATCAGGCTATTACCGTTCATTTAAATCCAATCTCCTTTCAAACACATCAATATCTTTAGCAAAAACAGTTGTGACCATTAAATAAATAACGCCAACGATAATTAAAGAAGGAACGGCTAAAAATGTGGCCGATTGAACGGTTCGATAAGAGGTCATCAACTCCTGAACAAAGAAGACAGAAGCTAAAGACGTTTGTTTTAAAGTCGAGATGTATTCATTGCCTAATGCAGGAAGGATATTCTTGACCGCTTGAGGAAGAATAATTTTCCTAGTCGTATTGAATTGGGACAGTCCCAGACTTCTTGCTGCTTCAATCTGTCCTTTGTCCACCGCCTGAATGCCTGCTCTAATCACTTCTGCGATATAGGCACTGGCATGAATGATTAAAGCAAAAATAATAGAGGCCGTATCACTAATAGTAATCGGCAATAGTCGCGGGAGAACAAGCCAGAAGAAGTAGAGCTGTAATAAAATCGGTGTTCCTCTAATCAGGCTAATGTATGCCGTTGTCAATAAATCCAGTACTTTAATCCGAGATAATTTCATTATAGCTAGTATAGTCCCAACCACTGTTACGACACTTACAGTGATGGCAGACAATGCCAGTGTGCCTATTAGGCCATCTATATAGACATAACCGTACTTTGACCATAATTCAAAAATTGTATTTCCCAAAAGTGCCACCTCATTTTATAAATGTTTATAAACCTAAACTTTTTGCGTATTCTGCATACTCTTCATACCATTCTTCATAAATCCCAGAACTGACAACGTCATCGATGATGGTATTGATTTTTTCAGCCAGTTCTTCTTCACCTAATGACATGCCTATTCGAGTACCACCCAGCTCGTCATCTACTTCAAATTCAAAATCTTCTACAATAGTTAATCCACTGTTCTTATTCGCATCAATGTTTAACTGGGCCATTGATACAGATATCACGGCTGCATCCGCTTTGTTTTCTTGCACCATCAGCATGCCGTCATTTGTAGAAGAGACTCGCTTCATCTCCTGATACTCTGGAATTTGTTCCATCGCTAAAGCCTCTTGAATAGACCCGCTTTGGACTACTACCGTTTTGTCATCTAAATCTTCAGGTCCATAGATGTCTTCTAGATGTTCTTCTCGGATTAATAAGCCATAACCAGGTGAGTTTTCTGAAAAATAATAGCCATCAGACAACAACATGGCTTCTGCTCTGGCAGGTGTATAGGCTAAAGCAGATATAGCTAAATCATATTTTCCTTCGGTAATACTGCTCAATACAGCTGAAAATTCTAAAGGCACAACTCTTAATTCCACACCCAATTCATCTGCAATATACTGAGATAATTCGATATCACTCCCGACATACTGTTCGTCCCCGTCTTTACTCGGATCAATGAATTGATTAGGGGCAAAGTAAGGTTCTGTAGCGACTTCAATATAGCCTCTTTCTAGAATATCCTCTAAACGATTGGTTTGATCAGCGGCAGGAGTACTTGCTTCAGTACCGCACCCCTTTAAAAAGAAAGTCCCTAACATTAAAACAGCTATCCACCATAAACGTTTTCTATTTTTCATTGTTTTTCCTCCTAAAATGTGAAATGCCATAGCTTTAAATACAAAAAAACTCCCGTCCTCTAGCCATATGGCTAAAAGGACGGGAGTTTCCTCACGTGGTTCCACCTCAATTTGCTGATACTTCACAGTAACAACCTCAAAAAGTACTATCATACTTTTGCACTGTAACGGGTGCTTTTCCCGAATCCAACTACTCCTTAACGTTTCGCCGATTAGCTTAAAGGTGTGTTCACTATAATTTGTTCATGTGCTCTCACCACCCGCACACTCTCTGAGAAACAATGTATAGCTACTTTTTCTTTTCAAAGCTTATGTATTTCTATTCATTTTCTAATTGCTGTTTAATTTATCATAAAAAAATGAGTTGTAAACACTTAATATTAAAAGTTTTAAAAACAGACAGGTTGGTATGTGTGATTAACCCATCTCTGTTGTGTGATAAAGCATAAAGTAATCTCATTTGCAAAAGGTAGTCACAAGTCACCAATAAAGAGGGCGTACGAATTGTATCGACCAACTTTTGGGCATGTCCTTTTCTTTTCACTACTGTTTAAGTTATATTTGTGTATGTAGGAATTGAACAGAAAATCCATTCACTGCCAGACGTTAGTGAAAAACGGTTAAACTTTATTAAGAATAAGAATAAGAATAAGAAATGGAATGATGAGTCTATGTTAAAAGCAAATGAAGAACTAATCAGTGAACTAATAGAAAAAAGGCGTATCTTACATGCGTATCCAGAAACAGCTTTTGAAGAGTACGAAACAACAGCGCGGAAAAAAAAATGGTTAGAGACAGAGGGGCTATCTGTTTTACCCTATGATTTAGAGACAGGTATCGTTGCAGAAGTGAAAGGAGATAAACCAGGTCCTACCATTGCTTTAAGAGCGGATATTGACGCCTTGCCTATTGAAGAAGAAGCGGAAGTCCCTTTTAAATCAACGGTCAAAGGGAAAATGCATGCGTGTGGTCATGACTTTCATACGGCTTCTATTTTTGGCGCAGCTCGTTTATTGAATGAAAATAAAGACAAGATAAACGGAACGGTTCGCCTGATTTTTCAGCCAGCAGAAGAAATAGCTGAAGGGGCGGAATGGCTAACTGAAAAAGGGGTATTAGAAGGTGTTTCAGCCATATTTGGTATGCACAATAAACCAGACTTGCCAGTTGGAACCATTGGTATCAAAAGTGGCACTCTCATGGCCAGTGTCGATCGATTTAAATTTACTTTCAAAGGAATAGGAGGTCATGCCGGCATCCCTCATGAAGCGATTGATCCTATCATAATTGCCAGCCAGTTTGTCCTAAGTGTTCAGTCGATTATATCCCGTAAGATTGATTTGTTCCATAATGCAGTGATTAGCATCACTCATATCAGAGGTGGAAGGACGTGGAACGTTATTCCAGGGTCTGTCATGGTTGAAGGGACAGTACGCACCTTTCAACCGGAAGCAAGGGATAAAATAAAGGAAGAAATGAGAAAACAAGCACGTTTACTTTCAGAGAGTCAAGGAGGAGAAGTGGATATAGATTGGGACGAAAGAATGCCGACGGTCTATAATGACTCTCGATTTGAAAAGAGTGTAAAGCAGACGACTGAAGAGTTAGGTTATTCAGTTGTAGAAGCTCAGCCTGTAGCGGGTGGGGAGGATTTTGCCTACTATCAGCAAACGATTCCCGGATTTTTTGTCTGGATGGGGAGTAATAGTCCGTATCAATGGCATGACCCCAAGTTTACACTGGACGAAGGAGCCATTAAAGTAGCCAGTGAGTTTTTTGCTAATCTAGCTCTTACTGTTTTACAAGATTCTTCAATATAAAAAATAAATCGATAAAGAAAGTCTATAAATCAGGCTCTCTTTATCGATTTTATTTTTGAACTATCGGATAAAGAGTACTTGACCTACACGAATGAGATTGGGATTGGAAAGACGGTTAGCGGACACGAGTCGTTGAACAGTTGTATTGTACCGTCGAGCAATTGAATAAAGAGTGTCCCCTGATCTGACAGTATAGCGTTGAGTGGTTGTAGGCGGTGGTGTCGGTGTCGATGTGGTACGACTAATGGTTAATCGTTGACCCACGCGAATGAGATTCGGGTTGGAGAGAGAGTTTAGTGAAACTAATCGTTGAACAGTTGTATTATAGCGTCGGGCGATTGAATAGAGCGTATCTCCTGCTCGGACAACATAGGTCTGAGCGGAAGGGGTTGGTGATGGCGACGGCGAAGGTGAAGGAGCTGGCGAAGACGAAGTTCCTGGGATAATAAGCACTTGACCGACTCGAATAAGATTCGGATTAATGATGCCATTAGCAGAAGCTAATCTCTGCACGGTGGTTCCATGTCTTAAAGCGATAGAATAGAGGGTGTCACCGGACCGGACAGTGTATTGTCTACCGGTTGGAGTAGGAGAAAGATTCATCAATTGAGATAGAGTAACAAATCGGTAGCCTGAATTTTTCAAACGGGTAATCATAGTGCCTATAGCTTGAGGTGTTCCTGAAGCACCTGCACCAGTATGCATAAGAATGATAGCACCTGGAGTAATGTTTCTCATGACTCTATTAACAATGTCAGATGAGGAATTACCAGTCCAGTCAACGGTGTCAATCGTCCACATGAATGAATAAGTGTAGCCTGCATCTCCAACATAGTTTAAAACGGTAGAGTTATAAGCGCCGTATGGTGGTCTGAAGAAAGGTTTCGTTGTTCGACCTGTGACTGATTGAATGAGGCTTTCCGTTCTCTGTAGCTGACTTCTTATTTCAGAAGACGAAATTTTAGTAAAGTCAGGATGGGAGTAGGAGTGGTTCCCGATGTCGTGTCCACGGTTCACAATATCTCTAATCCGTTGAGGGTGATTGGCAGTTCCTTGTCCAGTCAAAAAGAAAGTAGCTTTTACATTGTGAGAGGACAAGGTATTGAGAATAGGCGTAATATTTGTCCCATCTGCTCCATCGTCAAAGGTTAAGGCGACAACTTTTTCAGTCGTATTCCCTCTGCTGATTGATCGGGCAGGAGCGGCAAAAGCTGAGGATACCGATAATGTTGAAAAAGCGAGTAACAATCCCACGACTAATAGAATAAAGCGTCCAATAAGCGACCGGCTTCTTTTTCTATACATTTTGATTCACCTCTTTTCTCATGAAGGTAAATACGAGGAGTGCCACCGATTGTGCGTGGTTTCCGCACTTTATTATAACACACAGGTGTCGAATATTACAGAAACATTACTCTTCGGTAACAGAAGAAAGCAGATTTTCATATATATGGACAACTTGCTTTTAAGGGCCAAATGTATATTTATACATCACAATTTTTTCGCATAACAGATGATTCGATTGACTTCCTTAAAACCTAAACTTTCGTGAAAGTGAGCACTGGTTTCGTTATCAAGTTCTACATCACTCCCGAATTCCGTGGCGTTCATAAAACGGGACCAATCTTCACATACTTCTAAAAGTTTTTTACCAATGCCGAATTGACGGTGACTTTCTTTGACATAAATGCCTTCTAAATATCCGCAGGGGGAAGTGGATGTTCCCTCAACGTAATCATAGCGCAACTGAACATGTGCAAAACCGACTAATTGATTGCCTGCCTCACATACAAACAATTCAGCTGTGCTATCTGATTGATAGTGCTGCATTTCCTTTTGTAAAACGCGTTTATCTTCATCCGGCCAAAGCAGCTGAGCCAGTTGCGCGATATCATTAATATGTATCTCACTCGCTTTTTATTTGAAAAGAAAATGCTAAAAAGAGACAAAAAAGCACCTCTCATGGTATAATTAAATCATGAAAAATTTAAAAA
>NZ_BAAACW010000136.1:0-30830 GCF_039521845.1 Alkalibacterium iburiense | reverse complement strand
ACTCCCACTTATGTTAATCAGAGGAAGTATTTCTCTTTTTTTCTTGTTTTTTCATAAAACTTTTTACACTACCATTAAAATAATTTATAAAATCACTATGTAAGAGAAAATCGAAGCAGTAAAGAACTGCTTCGATTCAATATTGTTAAACTAAAAGTTAGGTTAAAATTAACCCAATAATTGTAGAACCCCTTGAGGCATTTGGTTAGCTTGAGCCAACATTGCAGTAGAAGCTTGAGAAAGAATGTTGTTCTTAGTGAACTCCATCATTTCTTCAGCCATATCAACATCACGAATACGTGAGTTAGCTTCAGATAGGTTTTCTTTAGTTGTTGTTAAGTTGTTAATCGTATGTTCTAGTCGATTTTGAGTAGCTCCAAGATTAGCACGTTCTGTTGAAACATTTTTGATTGCTGTATCAATTGTCTTTAGTACTTCATCGAAATCATTAGCTGAAGGAGTATCTTCTTCAGTTTCACCACTTACAACTAATTTACTCTTAGCTGGTTCTGCATCATCTGTAAGTCCCAACCCTTGAGCTGTCATATTACCAATATTTAATGTAATCTGTTGAGTATCATTAGATCCGATTTGGAATGATAAAGCAGTTCCTCCACCTGCATCAAAATCACCATTTAATAAGGTTTTAGTATTAAATTGAGTTTGATTTGCTATACGATCGACTTCTGCAGACAGAGAGTCCATTTCTTTTTGTATTGCTAATCTATCATCATTTGTGTTTGTATCATTTGATGCTTGTACTGTGAGATCACGCATTCTATTTAAAATTGAGTGAGTTTCATTCAATGCACCTTCAGCTGTTTGGATTAATGAAATGCCATCTTGAGCATTACGAGTAGCTTGTGTTAATCCTGATATTTGGTTTTTCATTTTCTCAGAAATTGATAATCCTGCAGCGTCGTCGCCTGCTCTGTTAATTCTTAATCCCGAAGATAATTTAGCCATTGAACCGCCTCTAGCACCGTTTGCTTGAGTCAAACGTGAGTATGTATTCATAGCTGCTGTGTTTGTATTAATACGCATTGTTGTATTCCTCCATTTGTTGTTTATATTTTTAAGGCTTGATTGCCTTCTAAACTTACTATCGGGAGGTATTTAAAAAAGTTAAGTCTATTTTAACTATTTTTTATTTTTTATATAAATATCTTTAATTCTTTTGCATTAATGATATTTATATCCGGAATATGAGGATTCTTTGATCAAAAAAACGACTAACAACATTTATAAGTGTTAGTCGTTTTTATATCATCTTACATAGTCTAAAATATTTGTTTGCAATATACGTGTACCCATATTAAGTGAAGCTTGGTAAGCTACCATTTCCATTGAGTAGTTCATATAGGTTTCTGCTAAATCAATATCTTGGTTATTAGATAAGGTTGTTTCTAAGTTTAGATATTCTGCTTCGTTACGGTCACTGGCTGCAGTTAATCGATTTTGAATGGCTCCGATTCGTGTACGTGTATTCACAGTATTATTCATTGCCTGATCGATTTTACCAAGTGCCGTACTTAAAGCTTCAGTATCATCATTATCTAATGCAGTAAATAAGCCACTTAGAACCGTCCCTAAATCTTCGTCACCTCGCTTATTCATTAAAATACTACCGTCTGTTTGCAAGTCGACTGTTACTCCTCTTGAAATCTCTTTAGAGGTATTGTGGGCTGACCCATTGTAATGAATATCAGTTAGATTACCCTCTCCATCACGTTCTATAGAGAATGGTTTTTCTGTATTGTTATGCCCAGCAAAAATGTAGCGTCCTCCAAAACTAGTGTTTAATGAGTCCACCAAGGTTTCGACTTCGTTGTCGATTTCCGTTTTGATTGCTTGACGATCTTGTGTATTATATGTTCCGTTCGCTGCTTGCTGAGTGAGAGTATAAATGCGCTGCAAGGACTTGGTCGCATTATCTAACGCTGCGTCCTGAACGTTCGTAAAATCAATGGCATCACTTATCGTTGTTTTATAAGTTTGGTTTTGCTTGATTTCATTTTTAAAGTCAATTATCTTTGACACTTTCAACGGGTCATCACTTGGACGGCTCACTTGTTTCATCGACGATAATTGTTCTTGGTATTTATAAACATTAGTCATGTTGTTGTTTAAATTACTTAAAAAGCTTTGAGACATTAAAGAGTTCGTTATTCTCATGTCTTACACCCCGGTTCTGTTAATTAATGTGTCGAGCATATCAGATAATGTTTGCAACACACGTGAGTTCGCTTGGAAAGCACTGGAATATTTAATCATATCGACGACTTCTTCATTGATATCTACTCCAGAAATGGATTCACGACGCTGAGTCAGTAAATTCATTAATCCGTTTTGAGTATCTAACATATTATCTGATTGCTGTTTGATAATACCCATCTCAGTGACCAAACTATTGTAACGTCCAAATAAAGTAGAGCCTGTCGCGCTGGAATCAAAGGTCATATCATCTGAGTTGTAATTCCACACTGCTGAATCAGCTGCTAAGGTCTTATGCTGCAAAGAAGCAATAGCTTGGGCTCGCGATCCGTCTCCTGATAAAGCGTTATTCATATCTCTTCCAGAAACAACTAAACTAGAGTTCTCTCTTAATTCAGAAGCGACTTTAATACTTGAAGCGGCATTTCCTGGTTCTAATGTGAAAAAGTCTCGCCCATTTCCTTCGTCACTGTGAATAGTATTCACTGCTTTCGCAAAGGCTGAAGCAAATTCATTTAACTCGCTTTGCATATTTTCAATGACTTCAAGTGACAATTGGGTTCCTTTTATGGAACCTTGGTTTGCATCCACTTGTGTATACGTATTACTATCTTCTCCTGGTGTGCGAACAAACAATTGTCCAACTTCAAAGTCTCCATCTAAAGCATCACCGTTTGAAAACAGAGCTTGTCCTTCGTCATTATGACCAACGACTATAGCCAATTCTTTCCGTGAACTGCTGTCTAGTACCATTTGATTATCGACTGAAACAGACACACGATTGTATTTATCCTTTTCAACAGATATATCAACCTGACCGGATAAGTCATGCAATAGCTGATCCTGTTTATCAAGCAAGTCATTAGGTGTAAAGCCTCTAACAGAAGCCTGCCAGATTTGATGATTTAACTGTTCAAGTTGTTCTAAAGTTGAATTGGCATCCAGTGCACTTTTATCTAATTCAGTGACGGTTGCTTTATGTAAACTTTCCATGGAATTAGCCATGTGGTTAATCACGTCAGTAAAGGTTTCACTCGTTTGAACTAACATGGTACGAGCGGAATCTTGTTCAGGGTTTGATGCTAAATACGTCCAAGCATTGAATACCTCAGAAATCTGGTTGGACAAACCTGTGTCTGAGGGTTCGTTAAAGACAGCTTCTAACTGACCGATAATATCAGACAAGGTTTCGTGTGTTTGAGTTTTAGCCTGTCCTTCTCTTAATTGATTGGTTATGTATTCATCGTTGACTCGACTAATGCCGCTGATTCGGACTCCTGTTCCGATTTGACCGATACCAGGAATACTGGTCGCAAGGTCTGCTTGCATGTTCACACGCTGTCTGGTGTAACCCACTGTATTGGCATTGGCAACGTTATGGCCAATTGTCTGCAAAGCATTCTGTTGAGCGTGTAGACCTTTTGTAGCTGTATTTAGTGTTCCAAATAATCCACTCATGTGTCGTACTCCTTATAATGATTGATCCAGAAGCGCACTCTTTTTAGAGGATTCATAGGTCCCTTTTTTAGAATACGTCTGTTGTTTGTTCGCTGCTTTTTTAATGTAATCCATCATGGTTTCAGTAAATTGAATGGATTGTTCTGTTAAAGTCAGGTTAGTTTCTTGAAGAGCTTTAATTTCATGAGAAAGAACGCTGAGCTTTCCAACCTCAACGTTCTCCTCATCAAATTCGGCTAGCTGTATCATCAAGCTTTCTTTTTTAGGGAGCAGCTCTAGTAATGCTTCTCCATTATTCGCAATTAGAATTTCTTTTTCTCTGATAAGCAGTTCTTTTAGTTCAGTCAGTAGAGAGAGTATTTCTTGTGTTTTAGACATGGGTGATTAAATCTCCTTTTGTTTTTGCAGCTTCTTCACTAATCCTTGTGAAATCTTGGAAGCATCCACTTCGTATTCACCATTTTGAATGGCACTTTTGATAGAATCAACGCGTGCAGAGAAAGTGGCTTTGTCTGCGTCCAATAAAGCTTGGGCTTCTTTAGAGATACTCACTTGAACGTTCTCTTTAGCAGCTGGTTTAGCTGTTTCTTTTTCCACTTCTTTAGCTGTTTGTTTAGTTTGATTTAAGTTCGTTACGATTGAATTATATTTATTGATTTTCATTTTTTTCACTCCTATATTCCTGAGTTTTTAAAGTTTTTATATAAGTATGGGGCATTCATATTGGTACTCTAATCTTATTATCGGTTGTAACTCATAATAGTTAAGATACAATCTAAAAAAATAAAACTAGGCTTAGTATACCTAAAAGACGACTGTATTAAAACCCTTTTAGAGTACCTGACATGAACTTGTCGATAGTTCACTCCTCTTTTATTAAGTCATAATATAAATTTTCCTTCTTTACTCTATTATTTACGTATGGAGACTATTAGTCATTATTTAAATGTCAGCTAATTTTGACAACAAAAAAAGCAGAGTGAACTCTCTGCTTTTAAACGTATATTAATTTAAATGTTTGACGCGTTGTTCCTTGCTTAAGATATTTGTAATGCGAATCCCGAAGCTTTCGTTAATAACAACGACTTCTCCTTCCGCAATCAATTTACCGTTTACGTAAATTTCTAGAGGTTCATCGGTCATTTTATCCAATTCGACCACAGAACCTGTGCTTAAGGATAGCACATCTTTAATGGTTTTCTGACTTTTTCCTAGAACCACACTGAAATCAAGAGGGACATCCATGATTAAGTCCAAGTTGCGTGGCGCATTTTTCATTGTGTTTTTCTCTAAATCTTGGAATTTAGGGTTTTGAATAGAAACTGTTTCTTGAGTTGCTTGAGACTGAGTTTCTGGTTGAGTTTCTTGAGAATCATGTTTGTCTTCATTCACGACTTGATCTCTCCCATTTAAGACTTCAGCTTCGTCACCCATCATAATATCCACGATTTCCATTACGGTATCTAAAGGTAAAATTTGCATGATTTCACTTTCCAGTAGACCTTCTACACTTAAATGGAAGGATGTCATACAGACCATTTCGTTTTCATCCGGGGCTTCCATAAAGAGTTTGTCACTGTCTTCCCATACCTCTACATCAGGTGGGGAGATATCTACTCGACGGTCAAACATGGTGGCCATAGCCGTCGAAGCCGCTCCGATCATTTGGTTCATGGCTTCCGATACCGCGCTGAGTTCCAATTCTGTGAATTCTTTACCCTCTACATTACTTCCGTCGTTCCCCATCATTAAATCCGCAATGATAATGGCATCATTGACATCGATCATTAAAACATTGTTTCCGACTAGACCCTTTTTAAAAGCAATAGAAGTCACTACTTTAGGTGCGACGCTTTCATCGATAATTTCTTTTAAGGTTAAGCCTTTTACTCTCGGTGTTGTAATTTTCACTTTTCGATTTAATAATAGAGAAAGTGTGGTTGCGGCTTGTGACATGGAAATATTACCGACTTCTCCGATAATATCTTCAACATCTTGACTTAATGGGTTTTCTAAAGCAGCTGGTTCATCTGCTTGTGCGGTCCCATTTAACAAGGCGTCAATTTCTTCTTGTGTGAGTTGGTCACTCATTATCACTCTCTCCTCCCGTAAATGTTAATATCTCTACAGCTAGTTTGTTATCAATCTTTCCTGGCTTCACTTTGAAGTAAGGTTTATCTTCTACATACATCGTTAACGGCTTAGACGTTTTATCATCCAACTGAATGATATCTCCTACTTCCATTCCCAAAAAGTCTGACACAGTCATTTGAGACTCTCCTAAAACGACTTCAACTTCAACTGCGACTTGATTTAAGTTTGAAGCGATTTGTCCTCTTTCGGATGAATCCGATTCTTTTCCAGAGTGGAACCAGTTTTTAAAACTCAGTTTATCTAATATATCTTCAAAGAAAATATAAGGGATACACATGTTAATATATGTACGCTGATTCTCTATAGTGACCGCAAAAGTGACTAGTATAACTGGTTCATTAGGCGACATCGCCTGAAGCATCTGTGGCTTAGTTTCAGTATCCACGATTTCTGTTTCAATTTCTTTAATATCCTTCCAAGCTGTTTCAAATGAACGCATCAGAGAGGATAGGACACCTTCTAAAATAGACATTTCGATATCTGTAAAGCTCGATTTGTTTCCAGTGGCGTCTTCTAAAGAGACCCCAGTGTACCCACATAGCAATTCCAGAATCTGTAAACTGAATTGTGGGTTTATTTCTATAATTTGGTAGCCTTTTAAAGGCGTACTTTGAAAGACTCCCATCAGTGTAAAAGTAGGAACGGAGTGAACAAATTCATCAAAGGATACTTGCTCAATGGCCGCTATTTTCACGTCAATGGGTTTTCTTAATTGCGTAGATAACAAGTTAGATACCAGTTTAGAATAGTCCTCAAATACCATCGTGATGGTAGACAGGTATTCTTTTGATAAGCGGACGGGACGTCTGAAGTCATAGGGTTTGATTTTAGAAACCGCAACCTCTTCCGACAGTTCCTCTGTATCCAGTTCCCCGTTATCCATGGCATCCAACAGTTCATCTATTTCTTGTTGGGATAATACTTGTTGGCTCACGACAATTCCTCTTTCTCCTTCAAGATAGAATGGACATCAATAATATTGACTAGTTCATTGTAAGCTTCCACATACCCAGTTATCAGACTAGAGTCCTCTACCGATTGAATCTCTTCAGGTTCAATATCGGTCACACCAATGACCTTTCCAGTCATGAAGGCGATTGGGTTATCTTCTGTGTTTACAATGACTGTATTAGTATACCATAGCTCTTGTGAAGGACTAAACCCGTTCAAGAGAACATCGAGGTCTAAAAGAGTCATAATCTGACCTCTTAAGTTAATTAATCCTCTAACCCAGGACGGACTTTGGGGGATCGGTGCTTCTTTTAAAACAGGTGTAATTTCTTCAATATTCTCAGTCGTAAAGCCGTATAAGTGCTCTCTTAATCTAAATACAATGAGTTGCATCTTGGTCGTCCCCCTTGTTAAATTCCGTTCTCATTTTTAGTTTATGACATTTTTCTGAATTTTTTCCTTTTACTATGAAATGGCTTTGTCTAATGCTTTGATAACACGTTCCGTATCAAACGGTTTGACGATGAAATCAATAGCCCCTGCACGAATTGCATCCATTACCATGGTCTGCTGACCCATAGCGGAACACATCAAGACAACTGCATCTTTGTCAATGGCTTTGATTTCTTTTAAGGCTTCTACGCCATCTTTTTCTGGCATAGTGATATCCATTGTGACGAGATCAGGTTTCACTTCTTTGTAGCGCTCAACGGCTTCGTTTCCGTTTTGAGCTTCTCCCGCAACTTCATACCCATTTTTTTCTAAGATGTCTTTCAATTTTATTCTCATAAATGCTGCGTCATCTACTATTAATACTCGTTTACTCATGTTAAGTCCTCCAATTATATTCCTAATTCATCTAATAATTTTTCTAGTACAGTCGGTTTAGGCACGAAGTACAAACTGCCTTCAATGACATGACCCATACTATAAAATTTGTTTTTCATTATAAATATTTCATCACTAAATTGATATTGCTCCATATAGACACTGGATAAAATTGATCCAAATAGATCCACTGTCAAGGATGGTAAGGAAGCAATCAATGGCTTATTAATCATCTGCATAACCGCTTGAAGAAAGGACTGAACGAGTATGTTGCTCAATTCCTTTATAGCCGAATTGGCCAATTCAAAATCAATAGCGACTTCTTCGGGCAATAATAGTTCAGCCAATTTATCCGATTCGTCTAAAGGGATAACGAATAAAAACACACCGTATTCTTGTCCGACTACTTCAGATAAGACGGCTCTGACGACCGTTTCGTCTGACTGGATTCCTGCAAAGACCTCATCATAAGGAAGTAAGCGTAAGAATGGCACATCCATCCCGACTCTTTTCCCAATCATCTTGGACAAGCTTGTTGCGGCATGGCCCCCGCCGATGTTTGCAATTTCTTGTAAGGCATCGTATCTGAGCAATTGTTTCTCATTAACCACGGTTGCTTACCTTCTTTCGCGTACATACAGCTGATACATCTAATATTAAGCTGATGCTGCCATCCCCTAATATGGTCGCTCCAATGTAATAAGGGATGTGACTGATTTCTTTCCCTAAATTTTTAATGACTGTTTCTCTTTGGTGAATCAATTCATTGACGATTAATCCATAAAAACGTTCACCAGACTGTACCACGATAATATGTTGGGATTGTTTATTTCCTTCTGGCAAGCCCAATACTTCTGATACGCGAACAAGTGGAATCGTCTGACCCTCATATTGGTAGACTTCTTTTTGATGAACAGAAATAGCTTCACTTTCTTCAAAGTGATTCACGCTCTCAATAACAGCTTGTGGTATCGCAAAAGTATGATCTGATACTTTAACCAGTAAAGACTGAATAATAGAGAGAGTTAATGGCAAAGTGATTCTAAAGGTTGTCCCTTTACCCACTTCACTTATAGTTTCAATCGATCCATTTAATCGCGTGATCTTTTCTTTAACGGCATCCATTCCAACTCCTCTACCTGAAATCCCTGTGACTTCATTCGCAGTGGAGAATCCAGGATGGAAAATGAGCTGTTGCAATTCTTCATCACTTAAGCCTTCAGTTGAAATGCCTTTTTTCCTTGCACTCTCTTCCAGATGACGAGGATTTAACCCTTTCCCATCATCCGTAATCGTGACAATCACCCGGTTCCCTTCAGGAAAGGCTGACAGCCTGATCGTACCGGTTTTATCTTTGCCTATTTTTACTCTTTCTTCCGGTTGCTCAATGCCGTGGTCCGCTGCATTTCGTAAAAGGTGAATCAAAGGTTCCCCTATTTCAGAGATAACCGTACGGTCCAGTTCGGTATCTTCCCCTTCTGTCACGAAATTGATGTCTTTATTCAATTCATTTGTTAAGTCACGCATCATACGCGGGAAGCGCTGCGTCACCACACTGAATTTTTGCATACGTAACTGCAAGACTAAGTCCTGTAAATCATTCGTCAGGCGTCCAACTTGTGACAGGGGTTCTTCCAGTTCTTTCAAGTTTTGTTTCATCGACACGTCTTCTAAACGAGTCCGGTGAATAACTAATTCTGAAACCAAGTTCATAAATTGATCTAATCGTGATAAATCGACTCGGATGGTCTGGTTAACTGATGATGAGTGAGTCGGTTTCGCTTGAACCTTTTCCTTCACCCTTTCAGTCTTCTCGACCACCTTTTCTTCTACACTTTCAGAAGAATCGGTACTCTTTTCTTCTTCAATCCATACCTCTTCAATTTCACTGCTGTCTGAGACATGGTCTAAAATACTCGCTTTGTCTTCTTTACTTAATAAATATAGAGCGAAAGAGTCTTCCAACTCCCCCTGTTCCAGTTCTTCAGCGCTAGGTTTCATTTGAACGAAATCTCCCAGCTGCTCTAATTTACTGATAACGAGGAAGGCACGAGCCGCTTTCATCATACTCTCTTCTTCCACACGCACGCCTATTTTAAATAGGGTATATCCGCTGTTTTCAGCTGATTCAATGGCTACTTTGTCTGACTCTTCTAGAACGGGGAAATCATAGGCCTTTTCTGATTTAGCTGCCTCTTCAACCACTTGTAAGTCAGGTGTACTCACCTGTTCAAGTCTTTCAACAAGTAAGGATATATCAATGTCCGTATCTGAATCCATCCGAATGGTTTCAACAATATCAGAGAGGGTATCAAGTGTTTCAAATATTAAAGATACAAGATCTGTATCGACACTTAACTGCCCACTTTTAACTTGTTCAAAGACATTTTCAACAGCATGAGTTAAATGAGTCATCGTCTCATATCCCATAGTGGCGGCCATTCCTTTTAACGTATGAGCCGCACGGAATATCGCATCAATAATATGACTGTCATTGGGATTCTGCTCCAGCTGAAGCACTTCTTGATTCAGTATAGCAAGGTTTTCATCTGTTTCTTCAAAAAACAAATCACGATAAGCACTATTATCTTCCATTTTAAGCCTCCTTTCGGGTTAATCTACTTTTTCATATATGAATGACGCTACTTTTTTTAAACCATATTGTTCTGGTTGATAAATGGTTTCTGTGGCTCCCGTAAAGAGAAGTCCACCCGTTACTAAAGAAGCACTCATTCGTCTATAGATGTCTTCTTTTGTCTCGTTCTTAAAGTAAATCGTGACGTTTCGACAAACAATGACATGAAAATTCTTTTCGTATGTATCTAAAATCAGGTCGTGCTTTTTGAAGTGTACCATTTTTTTAATCGTTTCATCTAGTTCAAATCGATTGTCTTTTTCAACAAAATATTTGTCCCTATCAATAATGGATAAGTTTTTCACTTCGTTTTCTCTGAAAATGCCTTGTTTAGCTCTATCTAAAATGGTTTCATCGATATCCGTTGCTAAGATAGCTTGCTTTAACGGTAAGTTGTTTCGTTTCATAATCATGGCTAAAGAATACGGTTCTGCACCTATGGAACAAGCCGCACTCCAGATTGAAATGGAATCAAATCTTTTAGATAATTTTGTTTGAAGCAATCTTTCAAAATTATCAAACAAATCTCTGTTTCTAAAGAACTCTGTCACATTTATGGTGATATAATCTAAAAACTTTTGGCGGACTCCTTTATCTAGATGAATCAAAGCTGCGTATTCCTCTAGTGTCTGGGCACCAGATTGCTTCATGATTGTAAAGATGCGTCTTCTCAATTGCTTTTCTTTATAAGCGTCGAGCTGAATATTCAAATGAGTGAAGACCCAATCATAGAAATATTCGTAATTTTGTGTGTCCATATAATCACCTTGTCATTTCTTTTATAATATCGGCAATTTCACTTAGACTATTCGACTGATTGGAATAGCCTCTTTCTACTACTACTTTCGGCATGCCGTACACAACAGACGTTGCCTTATCTTGCGTAATGATATATCCACCGGCTTCTCGAATAATACCCGAACCTGCTGCTCCATCCCTTCCCATTCCTGTTAAGACAATGCCTAACAGGCCATCCTGGTATTGAATGCTTGCACTATCAAACAAATAATCAATGGCTGGTTTTACACCATGTAACTTTTCATTATCATTTAAGAGAAGTCTCTTTTCCATAATGGTCATGTGTTTTCCACCAGGAGCTAAATAAACGGTTCCTGACTGAATAGGTTCATTATGACTGGCTTCTCTTACTTCTACCTTTGCCAAATCATTGAGTCTTTGTGCAAAAGAAGCCGTAAACCCTTCTGGCATGTGCTGAACTATAAATACAGGGATAGTAAGGTTCTCAGGTAAGGCTTTAACTAAAGAGACCAGAGCCCTAGGTCCTCCTGTTGAGGCTCCTATTACAATAGCTTTGAGTGATTCTTTCTTTTGGACTAATTCTTTAGGTAAAAAGTTTGTCGGCTCAGTGGAAACAAATGGCTTCTTCTCATTCAGGAAGTGAATTTTGATTCTCTTCTCCAAATCTTTTTTAAAGACATCCCAGTTTTCTTTTATGTTTAGTGGTTTTTCAATAAAATCCTCAGCTCCTAATTCAAGGGCTTGAATAGTGATGCTATGGTTGCTCTTGGCACTAAACATAATAACAGGTATGGAGGAATTTTCTTTTAGGATTTTTAATGTTTCAATCCCATTCATCATAGGCATTTCTACATCCAGAATCACTAAGTCCGGTTGAGATTTTTCAACCACTTTTAAAGCTTCCACTCCATTACGAGCAGTATCCACCACGACAATATCTGAACTATCTTCTAATATACGTGTAACGATTTTTCTCATTAAAGCCGAATCATCGACTATGACTACTTTAATTGCCATGCTTCAACTAACCTAATACCTTTCTAAACGATAAATTCTTCTCTATTGACCATTCGTATCCGTACATCAAATGTCTGGAGATCAACAAACATGGACCTTCCCATCTGACCTCCCACATGTTCAGATATAATAGGAATACCTAAACTGTTTAAAACAGTCGTGACGGCTTCTATGTTTCTTCTGCCAATCTGTAAACTACTGGCTTGTTGACTAAAAGAAAACATGCTTGCCCCTCCAGCTATTTTAGCTAACAGTGCTGTTTCATTAGTTTTGTCTTTCAACTCTTTTACAATAGCTGGGAGGGCTAAGTCTGCAAACTTAGCCCAGTTAGATGTATCAGAGAATGTTGCGCTATCAGGTAACATAATATGACTAAGAGCACCCACTTTTGATTTTGGCGCATAAAGGGCAATCCCTACGCAAGACCCAAGTCCTATAGTGACTAATTCATTAGGGGCTTGCGCAATTTTATAATCAGAAATTCCTACTTTTAATTGCTCAGACATGTGACTCTCCTATTCAGTTATTCTTTCACCACAGCTATTGAAAGTAGTTTTCTTATTTCTTCTTCTTTTTCATCTGAAAATAAAGAGTGAGGATCTATGATAGGTATAATATCCTCTTGAGTCTGAACAAATGAAGTAATATAAGTTGTAGACAATCCATCAACGGACTCCGAATCTTTCTCTATAAAGTCTTCTGTTTGATAGGCTTGTACAGAAGTCACTTCTTCAACGAGCCAGCCGATTTTTCTTTCTTTCCAATTCACGATAATGACTTCGGAATCTTCTATTCTAGCAATCGGTTTTTGATAAAACCTATCCGATAAGTCAATGATCGCTGTTACGTCTCCGTCGACATCCTGCAGACCTGTAATATAAGAAGAAACATCTGGAATGGGAGTCACTTTTTCTAAAGCAATGATTTTATCTGTTTCATTTATGGGCACGCCGCAAACTTGACCGCCTGCTTTAAATAAAAGATGTTGATTCATGTTTAATTACTCCTTAACTATTATGCAAATTCAGGTTCTAAGTCATCCAAACCTTCTTCAGCCTCTTTGGCTTCTTCATGTTCAATTAAAAACTGTTCAGCTGATTCTTTAAGAATACTGGCTACGTTTTCTAGTTGGTTGATGTGTGTCGTAAATTCTTCCATTGTTGCTAAAATTTCTTCAGCATTAGCAGAAACCTGCTCCGTACCTGCAGAGTTTTCTTGAGAACCAGCCGCTATACTTTCTAATTGAGCGACGACTTCCTCTTTTTTCTCACTAATCACATTAGAGGCATTCATAACTACTAACATGCTGGCTACTAATTGTTCTAATGATAAAGCAACGTCTTCAGAAGCTCCGATAGCTTCCTTAATTTTTTCCGTTTGAACGAGGCTATCTTTATCTGTTTCTTCTAAGTGTCCAACCATGCTAGACGATTTGTCTTGAATTTGCTGGATAATGGACTGGATATCTTTGGATGATCCCGTACTTTGTTCCGCTAATTTACGAATTTCTTCGGCTACCACAGCAAATCCTCTTCCGGCATCTCCCGCTCTCGCCGCTTCTATTGAAGCATTTAAAGCGAGCAGATTCGTTCTGGAAGCTATATTGGTAATCACTTTGACGATGCCTTCAATGTTTTGAATGTCGCCATCCACTTCTTCAATAATGGCTTTCAGGTCATCTAAGGTAGTAAGGGTTTCATTCCACTTCTCATTCACTTCTTGAATCGAGCGGGCGTTATTGCCGTTCACTATCATCGTTTTATCGGCTTGTGAACCCATTTTAGCAACTGCTTCGTCAATTTCATTCAGCGCAGCGGATAACTCATTCATTTGATGGACAGTCGCTTCAGTATCCTGTGTCTGCATGGATGTGGACTCAGCTACCCCATTAATCGTTTGAGACACTTCAGATGTGGCTCGGCTGGTCTGGTCCGCAATTTCAGTTAAAGTCGTTGCCATAGAAGACACATTCTGACTGTTTCCTTGAATGACTTTTACTGTTTGTTCAAAGGTATCTAATGTTTTATTAAAAGCTAGTCCAATTTGGTGAATTTCATTTCCTTTTGGATTCAGCTTCTTACTTACTTTTTTCTTGCTTCCTTTTCGTGTGTTCCATTTATTCAATCCTTTAACTAACGCATTGGCTGGATTGATTAATTCATTTTTCGTCAGACGAGTCGTTAAATCTCCTTCTTCCGTACGTTTGAAGGCATGCATTAAAGCATCTGTAATAGAGGCAATCAGTCCTGAAGCAAGTAAAGCGACAACTGCCGCAATTATAATCGTGACTATAACTACAACGAAGGCAGTGAGTTGTAGAGTAGATGTTTCATTTTCCATCTCATGTGCCTTAACTTGGCCATAAACATTAAGTCCCAAGTTAGGTATGCGTTCATAATAGATTCCAAAGTCTCCGTTATTTATCTCTTTATCGTAAACCATACCAGAGAAAGTGCTGATGTCAGATGACTCATCTGCCTCTTCATTGCTTTGTGATTGAGACTGTTGAAAGAAATCAGAAGATGATAGGTTTTCTCCAACTAAGTCCACTTGAGAAGATGCAACCACTGTGCCGTTGTCATCTAATATACTAATATAGCCTGTGTTAGCTATTTGAGTTTGGTTAATTTCTTCTCTTATAACATTTAAGTCTAAATCAATGGCTAACACGCCTTGTAAATTAGTTCCAGTTCCAATGGCTCGTGTCACAGTTAATCGTGTACGGTTATTGTACACATGAGGTGTGGTCCATCTTAATCCACTTGCTTTTAATCCAGATTCGTACCATGGGAATATCTCATACGGATCTTGATCTCCTCTTACCGCTGATAAAGTTGATACAAAATTTAAGTTAGAGTTAGACGGTACAAAGTGGACATCCGCAATGTAAGGATTCCCTGTTACCACATGTTGGAATCGGGAAATTAAGTCTTGCTGGTCTCTTTCTTCCCCATCTGTTGCTACCCGGTTTAATACCAATACCCCATCTAAAGCTAATCGCTTAATGGTTTCTTCCGCTGCAACTCCAGCACGCGTTATCGTGTTGACTAAGTTAGCTGTAATTTGCTGCTCCTGAGCTTCTACTCTCTCAGTCAAAATCGTTGTCGTACGGTTATATGTATAAATCATCGCTACTGCAACAGGTAGTAACATCAATACGATTAAACTAATGGCTATGGGTAATCGTAAACTCTTATGTTCTCTCCTCTTAAAAAATAATGATCGATTCTTCTTCTCACTATTTTTTGTTTTTTTAGGCCATTTAATCGATTTAACTCTTTCAATTAATTGGCTATTGACTTTCTTTATTTTGTCCATGGCTTTTCTCCTTATTTACTAATCTATAAATCATCTCACTATTTATAATCGGATAATAAATTTGAAACTTTACAGCATTTCCCTCTTTTTGAAGAGAATATATTGGTTTTGTCACAAATAAGTCACTGTTTCAAGAGAAAAACATCCGACAAAACATATGTCGGATGCTTCCCTCTATTCTTTTTAAGAAAATTGGTTGGTCGTTTCTTTTAGTTCACTTGCCAAAGCATTCAACTGTTCAATGGTTGCAGAGAACTCTTCCATTGATGCCAAAATTTCTTCCGTATTAGCAGAAACTTCTTGTGTTCCTGCAGCGTTTTGCTCAGAAGACGCTTCGATACTATCCAGTTGTGACACCATTTCTTTGTTTTTCACTTCTATTAACTGAACTAATCGCTGAGCTTCATGTATTTCCTCAGTTAGATGTTCAATTTTATGTGTGACCTCTTGGTTTGAAGCCGTCACTTGTTTTAACGAGTCTGTTTGCTTATCGCTATCTTCAATAACATCATTCAGCGTCAGCACCATTTCTCTAGAATCTTTTTGAATCTGTTCAATTATTGAAGAAATATCATCAGAAGATACTTTGCTTTGATCAGCTAGTTTTCTAATCTCCTCTGCTACTACAGAGAACCCTTTCCCCGCTTCACCCGCACGAGCCGCTTCTATAGAAGCATTTAAAGCCAGGAGATTCGTTTGCTCTGAAATAGCTTGAATGGCTCCTAAGATACTTTCAATATTTTGAATTCTCTTATCGACTTGAGTAATATTCCCTTTCAACTGGTTAAACGACGATACCGTCTGTCCCCAAGTCTCATTCACACTCGTCATGTCTTCATTACTTTTATTTAGTGTGTTGACTGTAGAACCAGCTTCTGCATCCACTTCAGTCATCGATGTAGAAATAGACTGAACGTATTGATCTAATTCATTCATCTGAGAGACCATTTGTTGGGTATCTTTCAGCTGCAAGTTAGTGGCATATGCAATGGATTGTATCGTTTCAGATACTTCTTCCGTGGCTGATTTGGATTGTTCGGTCACTTCACTCAAATCATTGGACAGTCATCTACTAAGGTCGCTTTATGTTTGATGTCCGTTATGACATCATCAAAGGTTTGAATGGCCTCGTTAAAGCTCCACCCAATCTGATGCAATTCATGGCCATTTTTCTTAAGTGTGTTTTTATCTTTGTCTCGATTTTTTCTTTTAAACGAGTGAATACGTGTTTTTAACTCCCCGTTTTGTAATTTAAATAAGGCATTTTGAATCGTACGTGTGATATGCACTAAGTAATTCGATAATAACACAGCTAAAATAATGGCTACTATAATACTCACTATAACGACTCTTAAGGCACTATTGACGAATATGCTTCTTTCGGCCGCCATCTCTTCAGATGTCACAGCCCCATATACAATTAAGTTCATGTCTGGTACTCGCTCGTAATAAATAGGGAAGGTGCGATCATTGAAATCATTATAAATTTCACCTGACTCACCTGTCGCTTCTAAAAATATGGATTGATCTGAAACATTGAGACCAGATAATTGATTATCCATTGTAAACTGCCAGTACCCTTCATCCGTGATAACAAACGGATAACCCGTTTCTCCTATTTGACTGTTGTCAACTACTTGAGCAATCTCTCGCATATTAATTTGAACCCCAACTATGCTGGTGTTTCCATTTTCCTGGTCCACTCTCTTAGTAGCAGCCATTGTAGTCGCACCAGAAACAACATCGCTATAAGGTTGAGAAAAGACAACTTCTCCATCGGCTTCCATAGTATCGGACAGCCATTCTGCTGAGTTGATTTCTATCGCATCATAAGACGTTGTTCCTGCAGAAGAGTCATTAGGTGTGTAAACAAAGACATCACTAATATGTTCGGATGCGGATTGGATAAGAGATAACATCTCATTTAACACACTGTCCTCATTAGATGGAAAAGTTTGAGTTTCTTCTAACTCAGCAATGGCTTCTACCGTATGTACAGCTTCGTTCTCCGCATTTTCAAGAAGTGAGATGACTTGGCGTGTCGTAGCCTGCTGCTCTCTCATCATCCGTCTGCCCACTATTTCATTCATGCGCATATATAAAATACCATTCGCAATAACAACTGGAATAAAAACAAGTAAGGCTATCCCCAATATTAACCTAAGTCGAACTGATTTCTTTTTGTCCTTATTCTTCTTATTAAATTTCAACCTATGTAACTTTTTCATGACCGTCCCTCTTTCTATTTAGTAACCCTAATATACTATCGGATAGTCTGTTATTTATTTAAGTATATATATAAAGAAAAAAAGCCTTTACTCCTAATCGGAGAGTAAAGACTTCATTGAAGCAACTCGATTATTTTTGTGTCCATTTTGATTCTTTTTTGGCATAGCCTTCTACAAAGTATAACTGTGTTTCCTCATCAAATAACTGTCTGTCTAAAAGAGTTTGCTTTCTTAATTGGACTAAAATGTCTCCTCTTTGACTCGGAATTTCCAGTTGATACGGTTCAAGCATCTTGCGCATTTCTTCAGCTATCGTTTCTTTCAGGCTTTCAATATCCTCTTCCTCAATAGCTGAAATGATGCAATTAGGATAAAGAGACGATTTTATTGGACCTTCAGCCAAATCTCTCTTATTATATACCGTCAATGTCGGTATGCCACCCATATCAAGCTCATTTAATAATGAAAGAACTGTTTGCTCATGGGCTTCCATATTATCCGCTGAAGCATCCACGACGTGCAATAGTAAATCAACATCTGAGGACTCTTCTAAAGTCGACTTGAAGGCTTCGATTAGCTGAGTCGGTAAATCTTGAATAAAACCAACCGTGTCCGTAATGGTTACTTCCATTCCAGATGGTAATTCAAACTTCCGGGTTAACGGATCCAGTGTTGCAAAGAGCTGATCTTTTTGATAGGTATCCGAATCAGTTAACTGATTTAAAATGGTAGACTTACCAGCATTCGTGTACCCAATTAATCCTATCTGGAAAATATTACTTTGCTTACGCTGTTCACGGCTTCTTTCTCTGTGTGCTTCTATTTTTTTCAATTCTTTTTTAATATCGGTCATTTGACGCTGAATATGTCGACGATCCGTTTCCAGTTTTGTTTCACCGGGTCCACGTGTTCCGATACCCGCTCCGAGACGAGACATGTTAATCCCTTGCCCAGCCAATCTCGGAAGAATATAAGATAATTGAGCTAATTGAACTTGTAGGCGTCCTTCTTTACTTCGGGCACGTAAAGCAAATATATCTAAAATAACTTGAATGCGGTCAATGACTTTCGTTTCCACTTCTTCTTGTAAATTACGCACATGACTCGGCGACAGTTCCTGGTTAAAAACAATGGTCTGAGCATCTAGCTCTTCCGCCAGATGTTTCAGCTCGTTCACTTTCCCTTTTCCGATAACTGTTTTCCGATCGATATGCTCCCGTTTTTGAGACAATTGAGCCACTACTTTTCCGCCGGCATTTTCAACAAGTTGCTCTAATTCATCCATTGAATAGCGAAAAGCTTCTTCCTCATGTTGTTTCTCTATTCCGACTATTATGACTTTTTCATATTCTTTTTCTTGTTCCATTTAATCACTCTCCACATGTAATCTCGCTTGTTCCATAACTGTTCTCAACTGGTTGCTTCCCGCAACTAAATCAACCCACTGGTCGATTTCCATTCTGTTTCTAAACCAGGTCAATTGCCTCTTAGCGTAGTTCCTGGAATGTTGCTTGACTAATGCAACAGATTCATCCAGTGTGGTTTCCTTCTTAAAATAGGAGTCAAACTCTTTGTAGCCAATTCCTTTTTTACTTTGACTGTCATTGTGGAAGGTCTCATACAACCATTTGGCTTCTTCAAGTAATCCGGCCTGCATCATGGTGTCCACCCGTTGATTAATTCGTTCATAGAGTACCTTCCTATCGGTTGATAAACCGATAACGAACGAATCAAATAAGGGTTCTTTCCTTTTTTCTGCTTGAAAAGCTGAAAAGGTCTGTCCTGTTTCATTGATCACTTCTAATGCTCGGATGACCCGCCTCACATTATTGGGATGGATTGCTTCAGCGGCTTTAGGATCTTTTTCCTTCAACTGATTATGAAGAGCACTTTTTCCATGTTTTTCTGTCCACTCTTCCCATTCTTTTCTGAATGCCAAATTGGGTTCTGCTTTTCCACCATGACTGACATCGTATAATAAAGATTCAATATACAGTCCCGTTCCTCCTACAATAATAGGAAGCTTGCCTTTAGCCGTGATCTCCTTTATTTTCTGAGAGGCGTCTTTTTTGAAATCAGAGACACTATAGGTCTCATCCGGTTCTTTTATATCTATTAAATGGTGAGCAATGCCAGAGGCTTCTTCTTTCGTAACTTTAGCTGTTCCGATGTTTAAACCTTTATAGACTTGCATAGAGTCTCCATTTATCACTTCTCCATTAAAGGCTTTAGCTAGTTCGATGCCTAAATGGGTTTTTCCTACTGCAGTAGGTCCTACTATGACGATTATCTTCTCTTTCACATGTATCCTCCAACTTAATCTTTCTATACAGTATAGCATATGTGAGCATCTATCCCCGAATGAAAATCATTATCTTTTAAATCAAAAAACTGCTAAAGAGTTCTCTAAATAGAGCTCTCTTTAGCAGTATAGGTAAGGACGCTTAAGCACTTACGAATGCACGACACGCATCAGCACAGGCAAAGCAGGCTTTTGCACACTCTTGACAATGCTCCATATGTTCATGCTGGGCACATTCGTTTCCACATGCTTGACAGATTTTCTCACATAAAGAAATCAAATCATGCTGTAAAACTCCTTCTCTTCCAGCATAAGAAAGAACCATTTGACACATGTCTGCACATTCTCTATCTAGTCGAATGCACTCTCTGACCATGTCTATGTCGTCTTCTTTCAAACATTCATTGAAACAGTGGTTACAGGCCTGCATACAGGCGTAGGCCGTATCCATGACCTTTTGCAGTTGGGTATCCATCTTGTTCGCCTCCTTTAATTTTTATTAATTAAAGTGTACAGCGAACAAGCCAATTATTTCAACTGTTAACCATTTGGGTTGTCTCATTCTTCTAGTAATGCCAAGACTTCTTCTGTTGTCAGGCTAGTTAACGGCTGGCTTTGTCCCTTTGTGATGACTGAGTCAATTAATTCACGTTTTTGTTCCTGCAAATCATTGATTCTTTCTTCAATTGTTCCTTTAGTAATAAATCGAATGATTTGTACCGATTTTTTCTGTCCAAACCGGTGCACACGGTCCGCTGCTTGATCTTCAATTGCCGGGTTCCACCAGGAGTCAAATAAGATAACCGTGTCTCCTCCTGTTAGGTTCAACCCTGTTCCTCCTGCTTTTAACGAGATTAAGAACAAGTCTTTTTCTCCTGTGTTAAAGCGAGTGGTTAAGTGCAGACGGTCTTCGTTTTTGGTTTGCCCGTCCAAGTAATGATAGTCACGGCCTAAGGCATCCAGTCGTTCTCTTATAATACTCAGCATTGACGTAAATTGAGAGAAGAGTACGACACGTTTGCCGTTTTCTCTTGCTTCTTCCAAGTACTCCATCAATCGTTCTAACTTGGACGACTCTCCTTCAAAGTTCGGTAGAATTAAGCGCGGGTCACAACAAATCTGTCGCAATCGGGTCATCCCTGCCAAGACTTTAATGCGATTCGTTTGAATCGTATCTGATTGAGTCATCTCCTCTATCTCTTGTTTAATAGCCGCATGCTGAACTTGGTAAACCCGTTTCTGTTCCTCTGATAAATCAATATACTCGGTCGTTTCCGTCTTTTCAGGTAAGTCCTGTAACACATCTCGTTTCAGACGTCTCAGAACAAAGGGTTTAATCTTAACTGCAATACGTTCCTGTTTCATTGACTGGAAGGCTTTTCTATTCTTAAACAGACCCGGTTGAACAATTGAGAACAAGGACCAGAGTTCGCCTAAGTGATTTTCAATGGGTGTACCGGATAAAGCGATTTTCGTATCAGATTTCAATCGTTTGACCGCTTGGGTTGTTTTAGCTGAACTATTTTTAACGTTTTGAGATTCGTCTAAAACAATGGTTTTAAAGCTTTGGTCTTCATAAAGATCACTATCCCGTTGAACTAGTGGGTAACTTGTAATCCAAATCGGAATATTTTCATCGATTGCTTGTTGTTTCTTGGCTTCTCTTTCTTCTTTGTTTCCAGATATAACAATGGTCTCTATGCCAGGAGCAAATTTCTTCCATTCGTATTGCCAGTTAAAGACAACACTTGAAGGACAGACGATTAAATATTGTCCTCCTTGTTCTTCGTATTTGGACAACAAGAAGGTTATCGTTTGAATCGTTTTTCCGAGTCCCATGTCATCCGCTAGTACTCCCCCAAAACCGAAGTGGTCCAAGCTTTTCAGCCATTTAAATCCAGTTACCTGGTAGGGACGCATCGTCGCTTCTAGACCTTTTGGCAGGTCAAATGAAAGCTCAGAAGGTTCAAATAATTGCGTCACTAACTTTTGGAAACGACTTCCCTGATTAATGGTTTCTTCATCTAACGCTGATAATCCTTGGAATACCGAGACAGTCATTTCTTCTTCTAATTCATCATCTTCAATATCTAAAGATTCTTTAGCCCGTCTCATTGCCTGGAAAGACGGGTCTTTCAGATTTACAATTTGACCACTGGATAAGCGGTAGAAGGACTGATTGTTTTCCAGCTCTTTCATTAACTTTCTTAATTCATCCGATGGAATGTCTTCTGTTTCAAAACGAATATCTAATAAGTTGGTGGACTCTCTCATCTCCATCGTCACACGAGGTTGACGAGTCGGACTATAGAGTAAGTTACGAGCAGATTGAGATAAGAATATCTCCATGTTATCTGCCAGACGACTAATTGAGTCATATAGAAATTGACTGATTTCTTGGGTATAGCTCAGTCGCCAAATGTCTCTCTCCCTTGCACGAGGAGGGATTTCGTCGAACAGTTGAGCTAGAATAGAAGACTCTTTTGACCAGTCTCTAACTAAGATGGCCTCTTCTTCATAGTCGTTCTCTTCTTCAAGCGGGTAAATCTTCGCATTCCCGTAACTGAAAACGGGTCGAACAAGCAAGTCGGGACCACTGGTATCTATATACAGCTGTGGTTCAAACTGAGCTTCGTACACTAATTCTTTTACGGCCTGGTCGGATTCAATGGTCATGATGTCGTTTAAATGAGAGACGGTCACCGACATGAACTCTTCTAACTCATGTCGCTTCATCACGAGAGTGTTAGAACCGGATTCTTTTAGTCCTGTCATAATCTGCCTGACTAGATCAAAGGCTGGAGATTCCATTAAATAAAAGGTTTGACCAAACTCAATCATTTTGGCTTTTTCATGGAAAGTGAATGAGTCGTTATCTATATCCGTATCGACCATAGTAAAATGAAAGAGGGTGTCTTTTTTCTCAATCTTAAACTCGAGATTCAAATCATGAATATCCGTGTGCAACTCTAAAGCTTTCCCTCTGTCTGCTTGAGACAATTGAGTAGGCGGTCGTCCGAAACGAACAAACGCTCCAATTGTTTTATCTAAAAGCTTCAATACCTCTCTTATATACAATGGGGGGATGGTAAAACTCTCTTTGTTCATGAATTGACTCTCATACCCGATAGGCATTAAGGATTTCATTAACTCATTGATATCATTGAGTTTTTCAAATACTTTTCGATCTTCTGGAAGCAGAGCAAAATCATCTGAATTGTAGGTAAAATTCTTACCAAAATACACCTCTTCTTCATTAATCATGTCTTTAATCGTTTGAGCCGCATTCTTCACTATATAGAGGTATTCTTTTCCTATACGCATATACAATTCATACACGGGGTTCACTTTTGTACCACTGACATTTAAAATATATTCGACAAAAACAGGTTCTTTATACAGTGACGCTGTGTGTCGCGTGATTTCTTTTTTAGATAACGTCAACAAGTCGCTCACGGCTTTTTCACTTTCACTATATGAAAACATGGCTTGGCTCGGAGTTTTATTGACACTTTTTTTAGTCAATTCACTTGCTTCAATATCATTCAAATAAAACATCCCAGCTACAACGTGTTTACACGCGCCGGACTGTTTTTCAAACACCTTACATGTGCAATGGTATTTTTTAGCGACGCCATTCGGATAAAAGCGCAAATGAACGGTTTCAGACTGTTTGTCATCAACAGATACTTGAATGGTGTGATTTTTGCTGTCTACTTTTAATTGAGAGACCTTACTCTTCTGATACAGCTCTCTTCCTTGTAAAAAGGTAGAGTAATTGCTTGCCAAAGAAGTAATGGTCATTTCTGGAAAGGTTTGTTTCTTCATTATTAGAGTCATTCCTTTAAAGCCTATATTATAGTCATTCATCTTTATAGAAGAGTTCATCTATATAGTATACCAAAGATTGAAAAGAATTTGGAGAAAGCTTTGTTAGTGTAAAATAAACCTCGGTATTTGATAAAATTGGACAAAAAGAAACGAGACCTTTAATCTTAAAGTTACCACACCAAAAGAAAGGAAAGATCTCGTTTATGTTACCTAGTTTATCACAAATAATTGATGTTTTGAAGAACAGTTCCACTCCCATTGATATGGAAATGGGTTTAAGCCTATGGCTTAAGGACTTAGACAGTTTTATAGTGGGACTTCTTTTCCAGAGATTAGATAAGGAATTGTATGCGACCTATTATGAGAAGGGCTGGCGAATCGATCGTATTGAGTCCCGAACGATTCAGTTTATATTCGGTGAAGTTCGTTTTGAGCGAAGACGTTTGAGAAAAAAGGGGGAGAAGAGTTTTTTGCCGTTGGATGAGGCTCTTGGACTCGAGAAGCGTAAAGGTTATTCTCTGAATGTACGTAAGAAAATTGCTCAAATGGGTAGTCAAATGCCTTTTAGACAAGCAGAGAAAGGTCTTCGCATCTGTTCACCCATTTCAGCGAGTCATACGACGATACATAGCATTACACAGGAGATTGGTGGAAAAGTTCAGACATATCTGTCTAAACGTCCGTCCAGGAAAGAGAAACGAAGACGTATGAGCCATGTATTTATTGAAGGTGACGGTCTGCATATTGCTGGCAGACAAAGCGACAAGCCCGTTATTCATCGTGTTCTTGTACATGAAGGCGTCAAGGCAGACAAAAAACGACATGAGCTGATTGAACCAATGGCTTTTTTCAGTGTTAAATCCAGCCATGAAGCATTCGAACAGACTGCGGTTTATCTTGATCAGACATATGATCTAAAACAGTCGATTGTGATCTCTAATAGTGATGGGGGAAGAGGGTATGAAGCTGATCGGTTTGAAGCGATTATCGGTATGTGCCGCCGGCACGAACACTTTAGAGATAAATTTCATGTTCACAGAAAAATAAAAACTAGATTGAGCTTTGATAAGCCTATGATGAATCGTCTAACGCAAGCGGTTAGAGCGTATGATTGGAAACGTGTAGAACGTATATTGGCTACAGCGCAGAGCCGTATAGTCGATGTACCTGAAACGGTGACAGTTGGCCGAATGGAGGAAATTAGAAAGCTACATGCTTATCTGAGGCGCAACTGGCCATATGTTAAAGGGTTTTATGAAAGAGATTTGAGTATCGACAGAGGCGTGGGTGTATGCGAGACAGGGCATCGTTTTTACAGCTACCGAATGAAACGTCAGGGACGTAGTTGGACAACCAAAGGCGCTGAACATGTTGGTGCCCTACTTACTGCTGAAAGAAATAGTGAGTTGGATACTGCGCTCAAATCAGAAGTTGATGAACACGTGGAACCGCTTGGAAAAGAGCTCAAAGGTGCAGTACGAGAGGCTCTAAAGAAATCAAAGACAGACACCCTTCGGGTGAAGACAGGTAAATTGACCAACTATGCTTCTACTTCCAGCTTCACAGGCATACTTGCGAAAATGTTTGGTTAATTTATCCTGAGTTAAAAAGTTTTCCGTAAAGCAGAATGTTTTCTTTTGGATTAAAGGTTACCGAGAATAACTTGACACATACAATGATGATGTTTGAATTGAATTTTACCTGGTTTTTGTGTAAGCTAATCATGAAGAGAACTCCTTTCTTATGGTTGGTTTAGACACCTTTACCATATCAGAATGGGGTTCTTTTTTCATCACTTAACAGGTGAAAATGAAAAAGTAAATTTAAGCTGCCGTTAGGCAGTTGGCACATATTTCAACGAAAAGTATGAATTGTTCAGGAGATAATGTCTTCCTTGACGATAAAAATATAATCAGCTTCGTAATCCTCGGCCTTTTTCAATCAGATACCAGTCAATCGAGTATAGAACGATGATGAACAGGATCAGAATGAGGATAGAGAAAACGATTGGTACATCGATGACCCCAAGAAAACCGAAGCGGAAACCTGAAATCATGTAGACGATCGGGTTCACTCGGGAAACAGCCTGCCAGAACGGCGGAAGCATCGAAATCGCATAGAATACCCCACCCAGATAAGTCAGCGGCTGCAAGACGAATGTCGGAACTATCGACACATCATCAAAGGACTGTGCGAAGATCCCGTTCAAGAGTCCAGCCAGCGAAAAGAGAATAGATGTCATCAGAAGTGTCAGAATGACCACACTCCAGGAGTAGACTTGCAGAGGCACGAAGAACAGAGAAATAATCGAAACAAGTGTTCCTACAAGAATGCTTCTTCCCAGCCCCCCTATAACAAATCCCCACATAATGATATGCGTCGGAACGGGTGCTATCAAAAGTTCTTCGATATTCTTCTGAAATTTCTGAGAAAAGAAGGACGACGAGACATTCGAATAGGAACTCGTAATGACCGACATCATGATCAGTCCGGGAACGATGAACTCCATATAGGAGAAACCTTCCATTTCACCAATTCGTCCACCGATCAGATTTCCGAAAATAACGAAATACAAAGAAGTCGTGATGACTGGTGGAACCAAGGTCTGGACCCAAATTCTAAGGTAGCGGTTGGTTTCCTTGACCGCCAGACTTTTTAACGCTGTAAAATAAAGACTAAACATGAGTATCCTCCATAACAGTTTTTTCTTCAGTCAGTTTCAGGAACAGTTCTTCCAGCCTGTTGGATTTGTTTCGCATGGACAGAACTTTGATGCCCTGCTTCGACAGTTGGTCGAACACATCATTAATCCCCTGGTCACGTGCGACTTCCACATTCAGCGTCGACTCTTCAACGAGTTCACTATCAAAACCATTGATAACCGGCTTTGTTCCTGTCGGTTCAATATCCAGAATAAAGGTTTCAAACTGCAGCTTGGCCAGCAAGGTTTTCATGCTGGTGTCTTCAATGAGTTCCCCTTTTTGAATAATCCCGATATTGCGGCACAACATTTCAGCTTCTTCCAAGTAGTGGGTCGTCAGAATAATAGTCGTTCCGTTCGCATTCAGCTCTTTAAGAAAACGCCACATGTCCCGGCGCAACTCGATATCCACACCGGCAGTCGGTTCGTCGAGAATTAAGAGGCGTGGTTCGTGCATCAGCGCACGGGCAATCATTAAGCGGCGCTTCATTCCACCAGAGAGCATGCGGGCACGCGTGTCTCTTTTTTCCCATAAATCAGACTGCTTTAAGTATTTTTCACTACGCTCGATAGCCTCTTTTCGGGAAACACCATAATAGCCCGCCTGATTCACAACTATCTGCTGAACTGTTTCAAAAGGATTGAAGTTAAACTCCTGGGGTACCAGTCCAATCTGACGTTTAGCCTGCATCAGTTGGCCGTCAATATCATAATCAAACACCTTCACTTTGCCTGAAGTCTTGTTGACTAAAGAGGTGATGATTCCTATTGTAGTCGATTTACCGGCCCCATTAGGACCCAGAAGGGCATAAAAGTCGCCTTCTTCAACTTTCAAATCAATACCGCGCAGGGCTTCAACCCCGCCAGCATATACTTTTTTTAAATCTTTTATCTCGAGTGCATTAGTCATTGAGTAAGACGCTCCTTTTTACTAATCAGTTAAGCTAAGTTTGTCCGTTTGTTATTATAACATGGATTAACTTATTTTTTGTTAGTTGCTTTTAGTTATCTTCAACACTCCATCTTATAGAATAAATCTTTTCACTCAGCTTCTCAATGCTTCCTCTAACATTTGTGTACAACCTTGTTAAAAAAAACCTTACGACTCCACAGAGTCGAGCTGTTTAGAAGGCAATAAAAAAAGTCCTGACATAACAGAACTTTTCTCATTTTAAGTTAAGGAAACGGCTGTGAAACATCCGTCTTATCCCTGACACACGAAAGGCTTTAGGGACTTTTATTAATCATAATTAGCATAATACAGCAGGTTTTTAAGGTCTTCTATTTGCGTTTGAATGGACTGGCCGATTGTGGTATCTTTGATTAATTTTCGCTTCAGCTTTTTATCAATCATACGCTTAAGTGAGACTTCCTTCTTATTCTTACCCAGGAGTTCGTCTACAGCTTCAACAGTCTGATGTGTCACCAGCTGAAAGCCGTAGGAATTATTAAGCAAAGAGTAGCCTGCTATACCTGTTGTCTTTTGGTAAGCTTCATTCATCCCACCGTCGATAACAAATACTTTACCCGCTGCTTTTACCGGTTCTTCGCCTTGTTTTACTTTAACCGGTGTGTGGCCATTGATAATTTTTGACTCTTTAAAGTCTAATCCGAATTCATTAAGAATCTTGTCAGCAGTCGCTTCCTCGCTTCGTAAGTAAAAATAAGGATCCCGCTCTTCTTTGTGGGTCTGACTATCTTTTATATAATAGCGTTCAAATGTGGTCATTTTATTTCGACCAAAAAGAGGAGATAATGGGCCCGCCCATGCGTACCACTCAAGATCTGTAGAGAAATCATCTTGAACTTCTGAATGAGCAGCGGACTCTCTGATATGGTTTTCAAAGAAATCCAGTAACGCCTTGCCTTTTAAACCGCGGCCTCCCAATTGCACAGGAGCAAATTCGCCACTTTTTTCCATAGGAATACAGCCATGGTAGAGTAGCTGATTATTGTAGACGAGATACATACTGCCTTTGCGCAGGAGAAACTTATTGATACGCCTGATTTTCTCGGACTGTTGAAAACTAGCCAGCAGGGTATCAACAATATACATTTCTTCAGGGCTCAGACGATTGGGATTATCTCGCTCAATTCTGCTGTATGGAAAATTGTTCAAATCATGTCGAGTGCCTTCGATAACTATTTTCTCTTTATCACAATCAATAGCCTTTAAAAGGTCACGTTTACTCATATTAAACTCCGGGCGTCTTTCGATAATTTGCCCTTCTAGCTTAAATTGAATAACAGCAAGCGCCTGGTGTACTTGATTGAGAAGCGTTTCATTTTCCTCGTTGAATACCCCTTCTGTATAAGGCGACATCTTTGGATTAAAAGACTCGTGCTCAGCATAATGATTTTCCGCATACAGAAACAGAGGGCGTAAATTCAGTCCATAGGTCTTTTCAAGTTCATACAAATAGCCATATCGCGCGGCAATTCGAAGTAGGGTCAGAAGATTGGCTTTCGATCCATGAATAGCTCCGAGCCAGAGGACATCATGGTTACCCCACTGTATATCTACAGAATGATGGTCCATCAGCTCCTCCATTACAACATACTCTCCTCCGCTTCGATCGAAAATATCCCCAACTAAATGAAGGTGGTCGATAACTAAGCGAGGAATCACACCACACAATGAAACGATAAATCGCTGGGCCTGTTTCAATGTAATCAGTCTTTTTAAAATACTGTGATAATAGTCATTTCGATCTTTGTGCGATGACGGATCGGTATAAAGTAGTTCCTCAATAATATAGCGGTACTTTTCCGGCAACGCTTTCCTGAGTTTTGAACGCGTATATTTCGCCGCACAAAAACCCGTAAAGTCAATAAGGTCGCTGATTGTTTTGTAGTACCAATCGTGTGTTTTTTCACTGCTTTTCATTGAAGATAATACTTTATCCGGATAACTGATCAGCAAACTGAATGTGTTTTTTTCTGCTTCGCTCCACGTATCTCCATAGAAATTTTCAATTTTTTCCCGCACATTCCCCGAACCTGTTTTTAAAATATGCTTAAACTCTCTTGAGGCCCCATGGATGTCTGATAAAAATAATTCTGTTCCTTTAGGCAAGTTCTGAATGGCTTCCAGATTCATCAGTTCTGTATAAATGGATTCTACTGTATTGTATTTTTCTTTCAGTAAATCGAAGTATTTATCTTTCACAGTTTTCACCGACTCCTTTAAGAGATGTAACAAGCTGATTTCTATTAAACAAAAAAGCAACCCGCTACAAAAATACTATTTGTAGTTCGAGCTGCTTTTATTCACAATTTTTTTCACTTTAAGATAATTTGCAGCAGAATGTACTCTCTTAGTGTACCATATTTGATTACATATTTAGTGCTGCACGCGCAATAGCCATATCTTCTTCAACACTGCCTCCGCTGACTCCGACTGCCCCTACAACATCGCCGTCGACAACAATGGGAAAGCCCCCACCAAACGGTACAATTTTACAGTTATTTGATAATTCCAGGCCATAAAGACTTTCTCCAGGCTGAACAAGTGGCGCTATAGTATCTGTACTGGCTTTTAGTGCCACGGAAGTGAAGGCTTTATTTATAGCAATCTCAACACTGGTAAAAAAAGCTTCTTCCATTCTGTGTAACAGCATCAAATTCCCCCCGGTATCTACTGCTGCAAAAACAATAGGAACCTTTATTTCTTCCGCCTTTGCTTCTGCTGCCTGAGCCATCCGTTTAACTGATTCTAACGATACTTGCTTGACCGTATTTAATTTGACATCCATTTAATTTCCTCATTTCCTTTAATTTTAACTGTGACACTTTGTTTTTTGTTTTCCAATAAAAAGTTACTGATTGCTTTCCACTCTTGCCAGCGTAAATAATAAATCCGATAACCTGTTAGTGTAGTGTAAGATTTCACTTCTAACATCTTCTACGTCCTTAAGTGCAACCAATACTCTTTCAGCCCTTCTAACTACTGTTCTTGCAACATGGATAAATGAAGATACTTCATTGTCCCCGGGAACAACAAACTGTCTAAGCGGCTCAAGATTTTCGGCATAGCTGTCAATTGTGTTTTCGACCGTTTTAATATCTTCTTTTGTTAACTTTTCTGACAGCATCTGCTTCCCCTTGTCGTCGCTGGCAAGTTCAGCTAATATTAAATACAGTTTGTTTTGAGCTGTATATATTGTGTTTTTAATGTCCTCATTTTTTGTTAAGGCACGTACAACTCCTAGGGCTGCATTAACCTCGTCAAACGTACCATAACACTCCACTTTTATATCGTTTTTCGATACTCTACTCCCACCAAGCAAGGCTGTTTTGCCTTTATCACCGGTTTTAGTATATATAGACCCCATCTTTTTCCCTCCTGTAAATCATACGTATTTCCAAAAATTTTGTTTATTTTATAGTTTATTTCTTCGTTTATTGCTTGTAAATCAATCTTTTACACAAAAA